>NZ_JBMDXT010000198.1:0-8056 GCF_048594475.1 Nakamurella sp.
CGACCTGGGTCGGACCCCGCCGGACGAGGCGGTCGCCGCCCTGGTCGCGGCCGGGGTCGCGGTGCGCTCGGCCGCTCCCCGGAACCGGCTGGAGGACGTGTTCCTGGCCATGGTCGACGCATCCGGTGCGGCCGGGTCGTCCAGCGACCACCCGTTGGCCCCGGACGGGGCCGCCGGATCCCCACCACCCGCGGACGGCGACCGGACGCCCGTCCCCAGCCAGCCGGGAGGGCAGGCGTCATGAGCGAGGCTTGCCGAGCGAATCATCAACACCCCCGTGTCGGCGTCCGCGCCGACGGCACCGAGCTCGCGAGGTGCCTCGGAAGGACGGCGTCATGAGCCCCGTGCATCAGGACCATTCGGCGGACGCGGCGGTCGCCGCGATGGTGAACGTGCGGGACGCCGTTCCGGTCAGCCGGGACGGCACGCCGGTCGGCTTCAACGCCAACCGCACCTTGCGCGTCCGGGTCGAGCTGAGCCGGCAGCTGCGGCGCCGGCGGACCCAGCTGGCCATCGGGTTCATGGCGCTGCTGCCGATCATCCTGGTGATCGCGTTCGCCTTCGGGTCCAACTCGGGGGCGCGCGGCGCGGTCAACCTGGTCGACCTGGCCACGTCGGGCTCGATCAACTTCGCGCTGGTCTCGCTGTTCTTCTCGGCGAGCTTCCTGCTGATCGTGGTGATCTCGCTGTTCTTCGGCGACACCATCGCGTCGGAGGCGTCGTGGTCGTCCCTGCGGTACCTGCTGGCGATGCCGGTGCCCCGGATCCGGTTGATCCGGCAGAAGGTGCTGGTCGCCGGCCTGTTGTCGCTGCTCGCGCTGCTGATCCTGCCGATCAGCGCGTTGATCGTCGGCGGCATCGCGTACGGCTGGAACCCGCTGTCGACCCCGGTCGGCGAACAGTTCACCTTTGCCGACGGGCTGCTGCGGATCGGCCTGATCGTGAGCTACGTGGCCATCCAGCTGACGTGGGTGGCCGGGTTGGCGCTGATGCTCTCGGTGCTGACCGACGCACCGCTCGGCGCGGTCGGCGGGGCCGTGTTGATCTCGATCCTGTCCCAGATCCTCAACCAGATCGACGCCCTGGGCGACCTGCGCAACTACCTGCCGACGAAGTACGCCTTCGCCTGGACCGGAGCGCTGGTCGACCCGATCCGGTGGGACGACATGGTGCGCGGCGGCTTCCTGAGCCTGGCCTACGCGGCCGTGTTCGGGGCCATCGCGGTGTTGCACTTCCGGCGCAAGGACGTCACCAGCTGACCGGCGGCCCAGCCTGGGTGTAACGTCTGTTACATGAGCGACCAGGGGACTGCCGTGGCGACGGCCCTGACCACCGCGACAGCCGACCAGGCCTGGGCCGTGCTCGCCGACCTGTCCGGGTGGCCGACGTGGTGCCCGACGGTGACGGAGGTGGAGCCGACCGATCCGGCCCGGCCCGCGGAGGTCGGCGCGACGTACCGGGTGCGGCAACCGAAGCTTCCGGTCGCGACCTGGACCGTCACCTCCTGGCGGCCCGGGTCCGGCTTCACCTGGGAATCGTCCGCGCCCGGTGTGCACAGCGTCGGGGTGCACGACCTGGTGCCGACGCCGGACGGGACCCGGATCGACCTCGAGCTCCGGTGGCGTGGCCCGCTCCGGTGGGTGCTGGTGCTGCTCTACGGCCGCCTGGCCCGGCGGTACGTGACGACCGAGGCGGCCGCGCTGGCCGCCCGCGCGGAGGGTGTCGCCGCGGACCGATGAGGTCATCGGACAACCCTCGGGACGAACTGCTCGACCGGGCCGTCGGTTGGTTCGCCGAGCACGGGATCGGCGACACGAGCATGCGGACGCTGGCCGCCGAGCTGGGCACCAGCGGACGCATGCTCCACTACCACTTCGGCTCTCGGGAGGGACTGCTCGCGGCGGTCGTCGAGCGGGTGGAACGGGGCGAGCGGGCCGTGCTCGCCGGCTACCTCACCGAAACCGACGACACCTTCGCGGCCGGGGCCCGTTTCTGGCCGCACGTCGCCGACGCGGCGCAGACCTTCGCGCCGCTGTTCTTCGAACTGTCCGCCCACGCGATGCACGGCCGGGACTACGCCGCGCCGCTGCGGGAGTGGCTGACCACCGGGTGGGTCGACGAGGTGTCGACCGCTCTCGTCGCCGCCGGTGTCCCCGCCGGCCGGGCGGCCGACCTGGCCCGGCTGGCCGTGGCCACCACGCGTGGCCTGCTGCTCGAACTTGCGATCACCGGCGATCGAACGGCCGCCGACCGGGCAATGGCCGAGTTCGCCGGGATGCTCCGGTTGGCCGCCGAACCGACCTGACGGCGCGCCGCGGGAACGTCTCCGCGGGAACGTCTCCGCGGAAACTCGGACGGTCCCGGTCCGGCCGATGGTCCGCGGCGACGAAGCAACGCGACGCCGCGGCGCCGGAGCAACGCGGTGGCGCGGAGAGCGTTTCCGCGGGAGCGTCGGCGACTCGACACGGGCGAGTGTCAGATCCCGGCGGTCCCGTTCGTGGTGGAGATGGACCCGGCGGACACTGGACCGGGCGACGAGAGGACATCACATGACCGACACCGCTGACGGCCGATCACGCGCGTTCCGATTCGGCATCGTGGCCCCCGTCCTGTCCGACGCGCGCACCTGGCGCGAACAGGTGCGGCGCATCGCCGGGCACGGCTATTCGATCGTGCTGATGCCTGATTTCCCGAAGCTGCAACCGGCGCCGGCGCCGGCGCTCGCCGTGGCCGCGACGCTCGCCGACGTGCGGGTCGGCACCTGGGTCTACGCCGCGCCGCTGCGCGCTCCCTGGTTGGCCGCGTGGGAGGCGCACTCGCTGACCACGCTGACCGACGGCCGGTTCGAGATGGGCGTCGGTGTGGGGCGGCCCGGCATCGAGGACGAGTTGCGCGAGCGCGGGCTGCCAGTGACCTCGCCCGGGGAGCGGCTGGAGCAGGTGCGCCAGATGGTGGCGCACCTGCGCGATCTCGACGGAGCACGGACTCGCACCCCGGTGGCGATGGCCGTAATCGGGCCGCGCGCCCAGGCCGTCGCCGCCGAGATCGCCGACACGGTCACGTTCGCGATGGCGCCGGACGAACCGCGAGCCACGGTGATGCGCCGGATTCAGGGCTTCCGGTCAAATCGTGAGGTCGAACTGTCCATGCACATCCCGGTCGTCGGTGAGGCGGTCTCACCGTTCATGGCTCCGCCGACCACCGACACGTCCGCGTTGCGCGCGAACGACTCCCTGGCCTACCTGCCGCCGGATCCGGCGGCGGCCGCCGACGAGCTGCGCCGCCGGCGGGAGGAGACGGGCACGTCCTACTTCGCCTTCGGGGCCGACAACGCGGACCGCTTCGCGCCGCTGGTCGCCGAACTGGCCGGCCGGTAGCCCGGCCGCCTCTCACTTCACCGCTTGCAGTTTCGCCTTGCCCTTGCCGCCCGGCTTGCCTGCGCCGGATCCGGCGGTGACGCCGGAGGCGTCCATGTCGCGGATCTCGCGCTTGAGCTCCTGGATCTCGTCCCGCAGGCGCCCGGCCAGCTCGAACTTGAGGTCCCGGGCGGCGGCCGTCATCTGGTCCGTCAGCTGGTGCACCAGGTCGGCCAGCTCGCTGCGGGCCATGCCGGCGGTGTTGTGGCCGGCGTAGACCCCGGAGGTCTTGACCCGAGGCTCGCCCTGCGACCGCCGGCCGCGGGACTGGCTCCGGCCCGAACCGCCGGTCGGCGGCGCCGTCTCGGCGTCGACCGACGACTCCGCCTCGGCGTACACCCGTTCCAGGATGTCGTTGATCTTCTTGCGCAGGGGCGCCGGGTCGATGCCGTTCGCGCGGTTGTACTCCTCCTGCTTGGCCCGGCGCCGGTTCGTCTCGTCGATCGCCCGTTCCATCGACGGGGTGATCTTGTCCGCGTACATGTGGACCTCGCCGTTGACGTTGCGCGCGGCGCGGCCGATCGTCTGGATCAGTGAGGTTTCCGAACGCAGGAAGCCTTCCTTGTCGGCATCCAGGATCGCGACCAACGAGACCTCGGGCAGGTCGAGCCCCTCCCGCAGCAGGTTGATGCCGACGAGGACGTCGAACTCGCCCATCCGCAGCTCACGCAGCAGCTCGACCCGGCGCAGGGTGTCGACCTCCGAGTGCAGGTACCGGACCCGGATGCCCAGCTCGAGCAGGTAGTCGGTGAGGTCCTCGGCCATCTTCTTGGTCAGCGTGGTGACCAGAACCCGCTCGTCGCGATCGGTCCGCGCCCGGATCTCGCCGATCAGGTCGTCGATCTGCCCGCGGGTGGGCTTGACGATGACCTCCGGGTCGACCAGGCCGGTCGGGCGGATCACCTGCTCGACGAACTCGCCCTGCGCCTGGCCCATCTCGTACGGGCCCGGGGTGGCCGACAGGTAGACCGTCTGCCCGAGCCGGTCGGCGAACTCCTCCCAGGTCAGCGGCCGGTTGTCCAGCGCCGAGGGCAGCCGGAACCCGTGGTCGACCAGCACCCGCTTGCGGGAGGCGTCACCCTCGTACATGGCTCCGATCTGCGGGACGGTCACGTGCGACTCGTCGATGACGAGCAGGAAGTCCTCAGGGAAGTAGTCGATCAGGGTGGCCGGCGCCGAGCCGGCCGGGCGCCCGTCGATGTGCCGGGAGTAGTTCTCGATGCCGGAACAGAAGCCGACCTGGCGCATCATCTCGACGTCGTAACTGGTGCGCATGCGCAGCCGCTGCGCCTCGAGCAGCTTGCCCTGCTTCTCCCTCTCGGCCAGCCGCTGCGCGAGCTCGGCCTCGATGCCGGCGATCGCCGTGGCCATCCGGTCGGGCCCGGCGACGTAGTGGGTGGCCGGGAAGATCCGCAGCGAGTCGACCTCGCGGACGATGTCGCCGGTGAGCGGGTGCAGGTAGTAGAGCCGCTCGACCTCGTCGCCGAAGAACTCGATCCGGATCGCCAGCTCCTCGTAGGCCGGGATGATCTCCACCGTGTCGCCGCGGGCCCGGAACGAGCCGCGGGTGAAGGACACGTCGTTGCGGGAGTACTGGATCTCGACCAGCGCCCGCAGCAGGGTGTCCCGATCGATCTCGTCGCCGACGGCGACCGGCAGCGACCGGTCCAGGTACGACTGGGGGGTGCCGAGGCCGTAGATGCAGGACACCGACGCGACCACGATGACGTCGCGCCGGGACAGCAGGGACATGGTCGCCGAGTGGCGCAGCCGCTCGACGTCGTTGTTGATCGAGGAGTCCTTCTCGATGTAGGTGTCCGTCTGCGGGACGTACGCCTCGGGCTGGTAGTAGTCGTAGTAGGAGACGAAGTACTCGACCGCGTTGTTCGGGAACAGCTCCCGCAGCTCGTTGGCCAGCTGCGCGGCCAGCGTCTTGTTCGGCGCCATGACCAGTGTCGGCCGCTGCACCTGCTCGACCAGCCAGGCCGTCGTGGCCGACTTGCCGGTGCCGGTGGCGCCGAGCAGCACGACGTCCTTCTCCCCCGCCTCGAGCCGGCGCTGCAGCTCGGCGATCGCCTGCGGCTGGTCGCCCGACGGGGTGTACTCGCTGACCACTTCGAAGCGGCCCGACGTGCGCGGGATGTCGCCGACCGGCCGGTGTTCGGAGACGGCGAGAACGGGGTGCTCGGTTGCGAAGGCCACGAAATGCAGGCTACGCGGACCCTCCGACAGTGCCCCTGTCCCCGGTTCCCGTGACCTCCGAGCCCGCGGCCGCCGGTTGCCACCCGGTGGCCGCGGCCCACCGCTCGGCCCGGTCGTGGGCGAAGCCGAACCAGGGCTCCTTGGCCTCCGCGTAGCGCAACTGGGTCGGGTCGTCCGCGTACCTCGCGGCCACCGCGACCTTGAGGTCCCGGTACTCGGCGAACGCCGCGGCGTCGGCGATCAGCCAGTCGCGGAACAGCAGGGCCCAGCGCCAGTTCGGGCGGTCCCGGATCCGTACGTGCAGGTTGACCGCACGCCCGGGATCGGCGTTGGCGTGGAACCGTTTGACCCAGTGGTCCGGGTCGTCGCCGGCCGGCCGCGGCAGGTCCTGCCAGCTGCCGTCGGACCGGGGGAATCCGGCCGCGGCGAGCGCGTCGGTCAGTTCGTCGGCGCTCGCGAGCGACTCGACGGCCAGCTGCAGGTCCAGCACGTCCTTGGCCGGCATCCCCGGGATGGCTGTCGAGCCGATGTGGTCCACCCGCCGGCCCCCGCAGGCGGCCGAGATCCGGGCGGCCAGCCGGCGCCCGTCCGCCGCCCACGACGGCCGGTGGTCGACCAGGGTCACCGGGCCCCGGGCCGCCCGTCGACCCGCCCGCACGTTGGCCTGGAAGGGGACCAACCGCTGCGTCCAGAGCGTGCGGACCTGCTCGGCCAGCTCGTCCGGCGCCCCGTCGTTGTCCAGGACGACATCGCACAGCGGGGCCCGCTGCTCCTCGGTCAGCTGGGCGGCGATCCGGGCCCGGGCATCGGCCTCGGTCAGCCCGCGGCCGACCAGCCGGCCGACCCGCCGTTGTTCGTCGGCGCGCACGCCGACCACGAGGTGGAAGGTGGCCGCGACGGCCAGGTCCACCAGCAGCGGGATGTCGTTCACGACGATCGCGTCGGCGGGCGCGGCCGCCCGGATCTGCTCGAAGCGGGCCCGCACCCGCGGATGCGTGATCGCCTCCAGGGTCCGCCGCGCGGCCGGGTCGGCGAAGACCACCGCCGCCAGCGCGGGCCTGTTCAGGGCGCCGTCTCCAGTGAGCACGGACGGGCCGAACGCCGCGGCGATCTCGGCCAGGCCGGGTGCGCCCGGCGCGACCACCTCCCGGGCCAGCTGGTCCGAGTCCGCCACCACGGCGCCCAGCTCCCGCAGGACGGTCGAGACGGTGGACTTGCCCGAACCGATGCCGCCGGTGACGGCCACAGTGATCACCGGCCCATCATCGCGCGTCCGGGTGCGCCGGTCGCAGTCCGGCCCGACACACCCGGCCGGCTCCGCGGCCGCCGGTCCCGCCGCCGCTAGCGTCGGGAATCGTGACGATCACGCTCACCCGCCCCAGCTCGACCGGGCCGGCCGGACGGCACCGCCTCGGCCGGCCGGGGCTGGTCCCGGCGAATGCGCTGGTGGTCGTGGTGTACCGCGGCTGGCTCAGCCACCTGCTGCGGCCCGCCCGCCACCGGTCGATCGAGGCCCGGCGGGACCGGAGCCGGTGGTGGGCGGCCCGGCCGGTCAGGCCTTGATGATCCGGGTCAGGGCCGACCCCGCCAGCTGGGGCAGGCCGCTGGTAAGGGTGGCCGCGTCGACCGAGGCCGGGGCCGCGATGGCCAGCGTCCAGTTGTCGTAGTCCATGACGATCAGGCCGCCGTCCCGCAGCGCGACCGTCGCCGGGTAGCCGTTGACCGTGGTCTGCGAGACCTGGCCGCCGTTGTCCGTCTCGTTCTGCACGGTGACCCCGACCTGCTTCTGGGCGGCCGCGGCGTCGGTGTAGGCGGTCAGTCGGAGGGTGACCTGGCCCGACTTCTTGTCGTCGGACAGCCCGTACAGGCAGCGCACCGATCCGGTCTGGCCCGCGTCGGTGTTGACCTCGGCGACCGCGACCTTGAGCCGGTCGTTCGGGATGTCGATGTTCAGGGCCTTCTTGACGTCCGCGGCGCTGATGATCGCGCCGCAATCGACCTTGAGCGGGTCGACGCCGGTGACGACGGGGGCTGCCGAGACCGAGGGGCTGGCCGATGCGGCCGGGCTCTCGCGGGCCGGGGCGGCGCTGCCGGTGGCCTCGCGGGAGCCCGCGGCCGCGGGTGCGCCCGAGGCCTCGGCGGAGCCGGACGGCACCTCGGCCCCGCTCGACACCGTGACCACGGCGGTGACCGTCCGGCGGGTGCCGGTGTCCGAACCGCAGGCCGACACGAGCAGCACGCCGGACAGGGCGGCGGCCAACACCAGGTGACGTCGCATGCCCCCACCGTAACGGTCGGACCGGGCCGCCCCGAGCAGCTGCCCACACCGACTTCACCGGCGTGTCAAGCCTTTCGCCCTGATCAGCAACTGCGGAAGGGCCGCCACCGAGACGGTGACGGCCCTTCCGGTTACCTCTGTGACGTGCGGCTCAGTTGCC
>NZ_JBMDXT010000199.1:0-12373 GCF_048594475.1 Nakamurella sp.
CCTGGGCGTGCTCATCGCCGGGGCGCTCGTCGCTCCCGAGTCGACCGCCGCGGGAACGACGGTGACGCCGGTGAGCCGGTCGGCCGAGCAGCGGTCGACGGCGGATCCGATCGTCCCGGGCACGGTGGTGTCCGTGCCGCCCACACGGGTCGTCGATTCCCGCATCGGTCTGCAACTGAGGGACCCGATCGAGCCGTTCGGCACCGGGATCGTGCGGGTCTCCGGATGCTGCGGCATTCCCGCCACCGGCTTCTTCTCCGTGGTCACGACCCTGCCCGCGAACGGGGTAGCGGCGGTCGTTCTGACCGTGACCGTCGTCGGACCCCGGGCCGCCGGCTACGCGACGGTCTGGCCGTCGGAAGCCTCCACACCCGGTACGTCGAACCTGAACTTCACGCCCGGACGGACCGTCGCCACCACCACGATCGTGCCGGTGGGGCCCGACGGACGGATTCAGGTGCTCAACGGCTCGGCCGGGTCCGCCGACGTGATCGTCGACGTCACCGGGTACACCCTGGGCTAGTGCCCGGGCCGGCGAAAGCGAGCCGAGCCGACGGGCGTTCTGGGATACGGCAGGGCCCCGCCGAGCACCGAACGGATGTCCGGTTCCCGACGGGGCCCTGGTGCAGTCGTCCCGACCGGTCGGTCAGCGCCCGTGCCGGCCGCTGCCGGCGCCGGCGGTCGCCCGGCTGATGATGTCGGCCGCCGGCACCAGCGTGTCGCCGCCGCCGTCGGCGCTGTGCCGACCACCCGGGCGACGGTCAACCCGCTCCCTGCCATTGACCTCGGACGACGGGGTCGCGTCCTGGGCGTCCACCTCACCACCCAGCGCCGCGTCCAGCGCGAGCGCCTCGGCCTCGGCCACCGGGTCCGCATGGCCCTCGGCGGCCTGCTCGGCCAGCCGCTCCTCCAGGGCGGACTGGGTCCGCAGCGGAAGCTCCTTCATGGTCAGCACCAGGACGAACGCGACCGCCATGATGATGCCGCCGATGATGTAGACGAGCTGGGTGGAGCCGACGTAACCCTCCTGGAACGGCCGGGCGATGGCCGGATCCAGCGTGTTCAGGAACGACGAGTCGCTGTTGAGCGAATCGCTGATCGAGGAGGCGGCGGCCGGATTGCTCTGCGCCTGGGCCAGGGCCAGCGCCACCCCGTGGCTCGGGCTGTTCGGGTCCTGCGCGGCCGCCTGGATCGCGGTCACGAACGACGGGTTGCCGGCCGCGGCCTGGAACGCCGACGAGATCTTGTCGGGCAGCGAGTTGAACAGCAGCGACAGGAACACCGCCACGCCCAGGGTGCCGCCCATCTGCCGGAAGAAGGTCGCGGACGAGGTGGCCACGCCCATGTCCTTGGCCGGCACCGTGTTCTGCACGGCGATCAGCAGGGTCTGCATGCACAGGCCCAGACCCAGACCGATCATGATGAAGTACAGGTCCAGCAGCGGGTACCCGGTGTCCACGTCGACCGTGAGCATCAGGAAGAACGACAGCGTCAGCAGCGCGGTGCCGATGACCGGGAAGATCTTGTAGCGGCCGGTGCGCATGGTCAGCTGGCCGGAGAGCACCGAGCCGCCCATGATGCCGATCATCATCGGGATCAGCAGCAGGCCGGACTCGGTCGGCGTGGCCCCCTTCACCAGCTGCAGGTACAGCGGCAGGGTGGACAGCGCGCCGAACATGCCCAGGCCGATGAGCACGTTGGCGACCATGCCGGTGGAGAACACCCGGCTGTTGAACAGCCGCATCGGGATCAGCGCCTCGTCCTTCATCCGGATCTCGATGAGGATGAAGGCGATCACGCCGACGATGCCGAGGGCGATCAGGCCGAGCACCGAGGCCGAGGTCCAGCCCCACTCGCGACCCTGCTCGGCCACGATCAGGATCGGCACCAGACCGATGATCAGCGCGGCGGCGCCCCACCAGTCGATCCGGTGGTCGTGCCGGATGTGCGGGATGTGCAGGGTGAACCAGACGATGAGCAGCGCGGCGATGCCGATCGGCACGTTGACCAGGAACACCCAGCGCCAGCCGGCGATGCCCAGGATGGTCTCGGCGCCGGCGAAGAAGCCGCCGACCAGCGGACCGATCACCGATGCGGTACCGAACACGGCCAGGAAGTAGCCCTGGTACTTGGCCCGCTCCCGCGGCGGCGCGATGTCGGCGAGGATGGCCAGGGCCATCGAGAACAGACCACCGGCGCCGAGGCCCTGCAGGGCCCGGAACGCGGCCAGCTCGTACATCGAGGTGGAGAAGGTACAGGCGATGGAGCCGATCACGAAGATGCTGATGGCGATCAGGAACATCGGCCGGCGGCCGTAGATGTCCGAGAGCTTGCCGTAGAGCGGCGTCGTGACCGTGGAGGTGATCAGGTAGGCGGTCGTCACCCACGCCTGGGCGGACAGCCCGTGCAGGTCATCGGCGATGACCCGGATCGAGGTGCTGACGATCGTCTGGTCGAGCGCGGCCAGCAGCATGCCGGCCATCAGGCCGAACAGGATCAGCCGGATCTGTTTGTGGGTCAGGGCCGGCGTGCTCGCCGGCGCCTCGATGGTGGTCGCCATCACTGGCCTTTCTGCGGTGGGGAGATGAGGGCGGCAATGACGTCGTCGCGGTGGGCGTCGATGCTGGCGACGTACTTGCGCAGGAGCCGGAGCAGGTCGGACCGGTCGTCGGGCGACCAGTCCCGGATGAGCGGGGCCATGGCCTCGGCCCGCCGCTGGGCGTATTCCTCGACCCGGGTGCGGCCCAGGTCGGTCGGCACGAGCAGGCAGGCCCGGCCGTCGGCCGGGTCGGCCTCGCGGACGACCAGGCCGGCCTTGACCAGGGAGGCGACCTGCCGGGACACCGTCGCGGGGTCGGCGCCGACCATGTCGGCCAGCGCGCTGGCCCGCAACGGCCCGGTGTGGGCCAGCTTGACCAGCAGGAACAAGGGGGAATGGTCGGCCTCGGGGCCGGTGGCCAGGCGCGCCTTGATGCCGTGCAGGTGCCGCATCAGGTCGACGACGGCGGCACCGATGGCGGCCGAGTCGGCCATCAGCGGGTCCGCCGGCGACCCGGCGGGCGAGGCCGGTGCGACGAGGGTTTCTGTCATGGGCGAGGGCTTTCGATCGGCGGCCGCGACCCGAACGGCCGTCGGCGACTTGCTTGCATGTCGTACGCATCTAGTTGTACGTAGCAAGCATCTACCTCATCGCTCATTTTGGCAAGCGAAAGATCTGGCTCGATTCAGGTGGCCTGTGCCACACCCCCCGGCCCACCCCGGCGCGCGGTCAGCGTCGCCGGGTGGGGCGGGGGTTCGGGCCGGGGGCCGGGCCTAGCCCAGGAGCGGGTGCAGGTCCCGGGACCGGAAGACCCGGCGCCGGTGAACCACCAGGACACACAGGCCGACGGCGACGACGGTGAAGCCGCCCAGCACGGCGACGTCCCGCCAGAGGTGGTCGGCCGGGCCACCGGTGAACGTGATGCGCAGCGCGTCGATCAGGTAGGTCATCGGGATGAAGTGGTGGATCGCCCGGAACGGGGCCGGGAGGGTCTCGACCGGGTACAGGCCGCCGGCGCTGGTGAGCTGCACCATCAGCAGCACCAGCGTGATCGCCGACCCGACCACCCCGAGCCAGGTCCGCAGCAGGTGGGCGATCGCGGTGAAGCAGGCGGCCGCCAGCAGCACGACGGCGAACGACCCGGCGACGTTGACCGGGTCCAGCCCCAGGCCGACCCAGGCGATGACCAGCAGCAGCAGCGAGCCGAGCATCGCCATCGACACCACCGGCAGCCAGCCGGCGATCGCGATCCGCGGGGACGATGCCCGGCCGGCCAGGGCCCGGGCCGAGATCGGCCGCATGACCAGGAACACCGAGATGCCGAACACCCAGATCGCGATGCCGAAGAAGAAGGGCGCCAGGCCCCGGCCGTAGAAGTCGGCCGGGTGGGCCACGTTCACCTGCACGTCGGCCGGCGAGGACAGCACCTGCTCGGCGTTGTCCCGCTGGTCGGCGGCCAGCACCGGGATCTTGGCCGCCCCGGCGGTCAGCTGGTCGGCCAGCTGCTTGGCTCCCTGGTCCAGGGTGGTCAACCCGGTCACCAGATCGGCCGAACCGGTCTGCGCCGAGGCCAGACCCTGGTCGAGCTGGCCCGCGCCGGTCTGCAGCTTGCCGATGCCCTCGTCGAGCTGGGTGGCGCCGGTCTGCAGCTGCCCGAGGCCGGAATCGAGGGTGGTCGCCCCGGTCAGCGCGTCACCGATGCCGGTGTTGAGCTGCGCCGCGCCCGCAGCGACCTGCGCCGACCCGTTGGCCAGATTGGTCAGATCGGTGCTGGCCTGGGTCAGATCGGCCGAGGCGTTCTGGTTGAGCTGGGTGAAGGCGGAGTTGATCTGGGCCGCCGCCTGCTGCGCGTCGGACGCCGCGCCGTTCAGGGCGGTGCCGGCGGTGCTCACCGCGGCCTGCAGGGCGGCCTTCTCCGGGCCGTCCGGCAGGGCGTCGACCGCGGCCTGGATGGCCGCCTGCTGGGTGGCGACGGTGCTGCCGAAGGCGTCGATCCTGGCCTTGGCGTCGTCGTTGGCCTGCTGCAGGTCGGGGATCGCCGCGCTCACCTTGGTCAGCACCGGAACGACCTGCCCGGCCAGCTTGGCGTTGCCGTCGCTGACCTGCTGGGCGCCGGTCACCAGCTGGCTCGACCCCTGCTGCGCCTGGGTCAGCCCGCCGACCAGCTGGCCGGAGCCGTCCTTGGCCGTGCCCAGCCCGGTGACCAGCTGGGACGATCCGGACTTGGCCTCGTCCAGACCGCTGACCAGCTGACCTGAGCCGTCCTTGAGCTGGGTGATCCCGCCGGCGAGCTGGGTGGCCCCGGCGAGTGCGCTGTCGGCCCCGGTGGCCAGCTGGGTCGCGCCGGTCGCCGCGTCGGTGACGTTCTGCTTGAGCGTGTCCAGGTTGGTGAACACCGTGTCGAAGTAGGCACTGATCGCGGCCCGGTTGATCGCCGCCTCCAGCCGCTGCTGGACGGTCGAGGTCATCAGGCCGATGACGTACCCGTTGACGTCGTCCCGGTTCATCACCACGATCGCGCGCCGCGGATCGTCGGTGGCACCGCTGACCAGGTTGGCCGAGAAATCGGCCGGAATGGTGATGGTGAGGTAGTACTCCCCGTCGGCCAGGCCGGCGGCCGCGGTGTCGGCGTCGACGAAGTGCCACTGGAAGATCGGGTCGCTCTCCAGCTCCGCGACCAGGCGGTTGCCCGCGTCGACCGGTTGCCCGTCCGGGCCGGTCACCGGCACGTCCTCATTGACGACGGCGACCGGGACCTGGTCGAGCTTGCCGTACGGGTCCCAGTTGGACCAGAGGTACAGCGCGCCGTACAGGGTCGGCACGAGCAGCAGGAACATCAGCGCGATGATCGGCAGCGGCCCCTTGAACCGGCGGAGTTCGTACCCGGCCAGCTTGACGGTCTTGATCATGCTTCAGGCCTCCGTGGACACGGCGGGATCGAAGGTCCAGGCCGGTCGGCCGGCCGGGGGCTGCAGTTCGACGATCGGATCGGCGCCGGGCACGGCGTCCCGGTCGGCCGCGGTCACGACGATGGCCGGCCCGGACGCGGCCAGCCGGGCCAGGGCCTGGGCCAGCGCGCGCCGGCCGGCCGGCGGGATGTCGCGGTCCAGGTCGTCGAGCACGATCACCGCTCCGGTCCGCACGGACGCCAGGGCCACGGCCAGCAGGGTGCCTCGCTCGCCCACCAGCCCTTCGGCCAGGGCCGACGGGTCGGGGGTGAACTGCAGGAGGGCGCAGGCCCGGTCGAACCGCCGGCGCCCCTCCGCCGGGTCGACGTCGTCGATCAGGCAGCGCTCGTCGACGGACTCGCGGACGGTCAGCGCCGGTTCGGGTCCGATGACGGCGGCGACGCGGGCCACGCTGGTCAGGTCACGGACGCCCGCGGGGTCGGCCGCGAGGTCGTGGCCGAGCACGGACAGCGTGCCGGCCGTCGGCCGCATCCGGCCGGCGAGGGTGAGCAGCAGGCTGGACCGGCCCGAGCCGGCCGGTCCGACGATGGCCGCCAGCGTGCCCGGCGCCACGGTCAGGTCCACGTCCCGGAAGACCCAGTCGGACTCCCCCATCAGACCCAGGCCCCCGGCGACCAGGGCCGGCGCCGGCGCGCCCGCCGGTACGGCCGGTGCGGCGGCCAGCGGATCCCCCGCCTCGCCGGCCGCCTCGGCGGTCGACTCGCCGGTCGGTGGGGCGACCGACGGGTCGCTCGGCGGAGCGGTCGGCGCGTCCTTCGGTGGGTCGGCCGGTGCGCCCGTCGGGTTGGTCGGGACCGCCCGGTCCCCCGGCCCGGCCCGATGGGCCCCCGATCCCGCCGTCCGATCCGGACGTCCGGGTGGGCCGGCCGGGCCTGCGGGCGGGCCGCTCGGGGCGGCGGCCGGGTCGGCCGGCGCCGCGGCGGGGCGGCGGTCGGGATCGGCCGGGGTGGCGTCGGGAGCGCCGGGATCGTCCGTCACGACGACCACCTTTCCCGATCGCGGCCGGGGCCGCCGCGCCGGGTCGGACCGCCGGCCTCAGCCCGCCATGGGTTGCAGATCGGACAGCCGCAGGGTGCGCCGCCGGTGCACGACCAGCACACTCAGGGCCAGCGCGACCACCGTGAATCCGGCGAGCACGCCGACGTCCACCCACAGCCGCTGGTAGACGCCGCCGGTGAAGCTGATCCGCAGGGCGTCGACCAGATAGGTCATCGGCAGGCCCCGCTCGATCACCTGGAACGGCGCCGGCGTGGTCGGCATCGGGTACAGCCCGCCCGACGCGGTGAACTGCACCATCAGCAGGACGAAGGCGATCGCCGTGCCCGCCGCTCCGAGCCAGGTCCGCAGCAGGTGGGTGATGGCGGTGAAGCAGGCGACGCCGAGTGCGATGACCCCGACCGCCGCCCCGGCGTTGACCGGGTCGAGGTGCAGGCCGAGCCAGGCGATGCCGAACAGCAGCAGGGACCCGACGATCCCGAGCAGCAGCGGCGGCAGCCAACCGGCGACCGCGATCCGCAGCGACGACGCCCGCGCCAGCAGGGCGCCGCCGGCGACCGGGCGCAGGAGCAGGAACACGGCCAGCGCGAACACCCAGATCGCCAGGCCGAAGGTGATCGGCGCCATGCCCCGCCCGTAGACCACGGCCGGGTTGTCGATCAGCACGGTCAGGTCGGCCGGGGAGGAGAGCACCTGCTCGGTGTCCGCCTGCTCGCCCGGCGCCAGGGTCGGGAAGCGCTCGGCGCTGTCGGACAGGCCGGTGGACAGCTCCCCGGCGGCGGCGTTGACCGTGGTCAGCGTGCTGACCAGGCCGGAGGCGTTGGTCTCGGCCGGCGTGAGGGTGTCGTCGGTGGTCTGGGCGGCGAGCTGCGCGGTGCCGATCGAGGAATCCAGGTCGGTGGCCTGCGAGGCGATGCCGTTCACCGCGCTGTCGACGGTGGCCGCGCTGCCCGAGGCGGACGAGACGTTGTCGTACAGGCCGGACATGCCCGAGGACACCGTGGCGGTGGTCGCGGCCAGACCGGTCAGCTCGCTGCCGGCGCCGGTCAGGTCGGCGGCGGCCCCGGTGACGGTCTGCGCGGACGAGTTGACCGCGACCGCCTGCGCCGCAGCCTGCGACGAGGACTGCCCGAGCTGGCTGTTCACCGTGTTCAGGCTCTGCATCGCGGTGGCCATCTTGGCCTGGTCCTGTGCCGACAGGGTGCCGACGACCCGGTTCAGCTCGGTGACGGTGGGGTTGAGCGACTGGGTGACCAGATCGGAGGTGTCCTGGGTGGCGGCCTCCACGTTGGCCGCCGACTGGCCCAGGGCCGGGGCGGCCGAGTTGATCGCCGAGACCGCCGGCCCGACGCTGCCGGCCAGCGAGCTGGCGCTGGAGGCGGCGCTGTCCGCCGAGGACGACAGGTTCGAGGCGGCGGTCGTGGCCGAGCCGAGCGCGGTCACCGCCGCCGCCGAGCCGGCCTTGGCGTCGCCGGCCGAGGTGACCAGGGCCGCCGAGGACGACTTGGCCGTGGCCAGGTCGCCGACCACCGCGCTGGAGCTCTGCTTGGCGGTGGAGACCGCGGTCGACAGGTCCGTGGCCTGGGTCAGCGCGGTCGCCGTGTCCGTCGCCAGCTTCGCGGCCGAGTCGGCCGCGGACCGGATGGCCGTGCGGATGGTGTCCAGGTTCGCGAAGACCGATTCGAGGTAGGCGCCGATCGCGGCCCGGTTGATCGCCGCTTCCAGCCGGGGCTGCGCGGACGCCACCAGCAGCTCGGTCAGGTACCCGGTGGCGTCGTTGAGCCGCAGGTTGACCGAGGCCCGCTGCGGCAGGTCGCCGGACCCGCTGACGAGGTTGGCGGAGAAGTCCGGCGGGATCTCGACGATCATGTAATAGGTGCCGTCGGCCAGCCCTTGCTCGGCCGTGTCCTGGTCGACGAAGTTCCAGGCGAAGATCGGGTCGGCGGCCAGTTCCCGCACCAGCCGGTCGCCGGCGGCCACCGTGGTGCCCTCCACCGGGGCCGGCTGGTCGAGGTTGACCACGGCCACCGGCACCTGGTCCCGCTTGCCGTAGGGATCCTCGTTGGACCACAGGTAGAGCCCGGCGAACACGGTCGGCACCAGCAGCACGAACAGCAGGCCCAGGATGGCCCACGGGCCCTTGAACCGCCGGAACTCGAAGCCGGCGAGCTTGACGGTCTTGATCATCATCGGTTCCGATTCGGCTCGTCGGTCGGCGGGGTCGGCGGTGGGGCGGCGTCGACGGCGTCCGGCGGCGCGTCGGAAGCGACCGCCGCATCCCCCGCCGGCGCGTCACCGGCCGGCGGCGGTGCGAAGCCCGCGACGTCGTCGGCCAGGCCGGGCTGCGGCGGCAGCACCGTGGTCGGCGCCTCGTCCGGCGGCGGCCCGTCACTCCCGGCGGGGCCGGCGGTCAGCTGGCCGGCGACCGGGCCGGCCGGCGCCGCGGGCAGCGGCGCGTTGCGGTCGAACTGCCAGACCGCGGCGCCCTCCGTCGGGGTCAGGTCCAGGACCACGTCGGCCTCCATCACCGGGATCCGGTCGGTGGTGGTGACGACGATGGTCGGACCGGTGCCGGCCAGCCGCAGCAGCGCGTCCAGCATGAGCTGCTGGGTGGCGCCGGAGACGCCCCGGTCCAGATCGTCGAGCATGATCACGGCGCTGACCCGGACGCAGGCCGCGGCGACGGCCAGCAGGGTGGCCTTGTCGCCGGACAGCGTGCCCACCGGGATCGCCGGGTCGAGCTGCAGCTGCAGGGCGTCGCAGGCGGCCGCGAACCGGGTCCGGCCCTCGGGCAGGCCGACGTCCTCGAGCAGGCAGCGCTGGGTGACGAACTCGCGCACCGTCAGCACCGGCTCGGGGACGGTTATCGCACCGACCCGGGCGATCGCGGTCAGCTGGCGCACCGCGGACGGCTTGTCCCGGTAGGAATGACCGGCCACGGACAGCGTGCCGGCCGTGGCCCGGAGCCGGCCGGACAGCGCGAGCAGCAGGCTCGACCGGCCGGTCCCGGAGGGGCCGACGACGGCCGCGACCGATGCGGCCCGCAGGGTCAGGTCGATGTTCTGGAACACCCACCCGCTCGGGCCGAGCAGCCCGAGCCCGGTGGCGACGAGCGCCGGCCCGGGCGGCGGCGGGGGCACGGGCGGGAGCTGGCCGGCCGGCGGTCCGGGGATGCCGGGCGCCGGAGCGGCACCGACCACGACCGGACCGTCGACCGGGTCCCCGGTCGGGCCGAGCTCGCGCATCGGCTGCGGACCGGCGGCCGGGTCGGCGCCGGGGCCGGCCGCGGGATCCGCGGCCGGCCAGGCCGGCCCGTAGGGCGCCGGAGCGCCCGCGCCCCAGGGCACGTCGGCGAACCCGCCGGTGTCCGGGCCCTGGGGCCGCGGATCGGAGGGATCGGTCCCGGGCCGGTCGACCGCCGACCACGCGTGGGTCGCGGGTCCCGGGTCCGGCAGCGCCCCGCGGGGGCCGGGATCGCGGCCCCCGTCCGGCCGGTCGCCCGCCCCGCCGCCCGTGCCGTCGTCCCGGCCGTCGACAGTCCCGTCTTCCGCGCCCACCATGCCCGTTGTCCCCTCGCCGTGGTGTCCGAAGACATCCAACCGAGCCGGTAGGCTCGCGTCGCGACCGACCCTTCCCGGACGCTGATCGCACGGGCCTCTAGCTCAACTGGCAGAGCAGCGGACTTTTAATCCGCGGGTTGTGGGTTCGATCCCCACGGGGCCCACCCGGTGGACCCGGCCCGACTCGCTGGGTCGAGTACCCGTCGACCTCCCGCGACGATAGAAGACGTTCCCGCCTTCCCCGCCCATTTGACGCCCGTGGCGGCGATCGGCCCTCGGCGGGTCACGAGCGCAGCGGGTGCGCGGCGGATCGCGTAGCGTCACAGATTCACCGCAGACACTCAGGGGGCGCACAGGAGGCGCGATGCGCGCAGGTCCCCGTCGGCTCGTCACACTCGCGTTGGTGACGGTCACGACGATCATCGGGGTCGTGCTGTCCGGGCCGGCCGCGGCCGATCCGTCGGCCCCGGCCGACCCCGATCGGGGTAGCCCCCGGTTCAGCGCCGGCGCCCCGGGCGCGGGCGACGCCTACTTCCCGTTCGCCGGCAACGGCGGCATCGATGTGCGGCACTACGACCTGTCGCTGCGGTACCAGCCGCCCGGCCCGGATCCCGCTCCCCTGGTCGGCCGGCTCGACGGGCGGGCGCGGATCACCCTGACCGCCACCCAGAATCTCGACCGCTTCAACCTGGACCTGCGCGGCCTGTCCGTGAGCGCGCTGACGATCGACGGGCGGCGGGCGCGCAAGGTGGACCCGCCGGCCGACCCGGCCGGGGCCGTCGGGCCGGCCCGGGGCGCGGCCTTCTGGCAGGTCCAGGACGACGCCGCCCGGGTCTGGGAGTTGACGGTCCGGCCGGAGCGCGGCATCCGCAAGGGTCAGCGGGTCACCCTCGTGGTGGAGTACGGCGGCGCGACCGGCCGGCCGACCGACATCGAGGACGCGCTGTACGGGTGGGTCACCACCCGCGACGGCGCGATGGTCGTCGGCGAGCCCGACGGCACGATGACCTGGATGCCGGTCAGCGACCACCCGACCGACAAGGCGACGTACACCTTCGCCATCACCGTCCCGCAGGGCAGGACGGCGGTCGCCAACGGCCTGCCGGCCCGGCCGCCGGTGACCCGCGACGGCTGGACGACCTGGTACTGGGCGGCCACCGACCCGCAGGCGAGCTACCTGGCCACCGCCGGGGTCGGCGACTTCGACCTCACCAGCAGCCGAACGGCGGGCGGTCTGCCGATCATCGACGCGGTCGACCGTGACCTGCCGGCGGCCGATCGGGCGACGACCGCCGCCAGCCTGGCCCGGCAGCCGGAGATGATCGACTTCTTCACGAGCCGGTTCGGCCGTTACCCGTTCCGGTCGTTCGGGTCCATCGTCGACGACGATTCGGTCGGCTACGCGCTGGAGACGCAGACCCGGCCCGTCTACTCGCGCCGGGCGAGCGAGGGCACGGTGGCCCACGAACTGGCCCACCAGTGGTTCGGGGACTCGGTCAGTCCGCACCGGTGGGCCGACATCTGGCTGAACGAGGGATGGGCGACCTACGCCACCTGGCTGTGGACCGAGCACCGCGGCGGGGCGACGGCCCGGGAGAGCTTCGACGAGGTCATGGCGATCCCGGCGACGGACGACTTCTGGTCCGTCGTCGTCGCCGACCCGCAGCCGCTCGGCCTGTTCAGCGACGCGGTCTACGACCGCGGGGCGGCCACCCTGTACGAGCTGCACGAGACGATCGGCGAGGACGCGTTCCTGGCCGGCACCCGGGCCTGGCTTCAGCGGTACCGCAACGGCGACGCCTCCACCGCCGATTTCGAGGCGGTCTTCGAGCGCGCGTCCGGCCGGGATCTGACGGGCTTCTTCGACACCTGGGTGCGCACGCCGGCCAAGCCGGCCGGCTGAGCGGACGCCCGGCGCCCGGTCCAGCCCGCCCGGTCGCGCCGGTCAGCTCCCGGCCGGCAGCAGCATTCGCCCGGACGCGCGCCAGGCCTGCATGCCGCCGTCGAGTTCGACGACGTCGGTGTAGCCCAGCGCGAGCAGCTCCCGGCCGGCGATCTCGCTCATGTTCCCGCTCATGCAGTAGATCGCCAACGGGGTGGCCCGGTCCGCCGGCAGCTCGCCGGCCCGGGCCGCCACCTGGTCGTAGGGCAGGTCGAGCGCGGTGCCCGGCAACGACCCCTCGTCGGGGACGTGCACGTTGATCAGCACCCGCCCGGCCGTCGCCGCCGCAACGGCGGCCGGATCCAGCCGCCGGACCCGGGCGGCCGAAGGCCCGCCCGTCGACGGTTCGGCCGTGGCCGGATGATCG
>NZ_JBMDXT010000002.1:0-1603 GCF_048594475.1 Nakamurella sp.
GAGGTGATCCCCCCGGAGGCGGTCGCCGCCCCGGAGCCGACGGAGAAGGGCACGAGGCCGGACACCGGATGGCCATCGGCCGAGACGACCCGGTAGCCGACCTTCCAGGCCACCGCGCCGACGGTTCCACCGGCCGTCCCGGAGGCAGTCCCGGAGCCAGTCCCGCCATCCGTCGGCCAGGTCACCCCGGTCAGGTCGGCGGTGACGGTCGGACCGTCGACCACCGGGGTCACCTCGATCGGGTCGTGGTCGCCGACGGTGATCGCGATCTTCGGCTGGAAGTCGCGGATCTGTTCGTTGAACACCAGCTCGATCCGGGTCGGCGCCGTCGCGAGCACGCTGTCGGCGGCCGGCGAGCTGGAGATCAGCGTGCTGTGCGCCCAGGCGGCCGGCGCGGCCGCGATCGACAGGGCGATCGACACGGCGATCGACACCGCGGCCGGCACCATCACGACCGCCAGCCCGGACACGACGGACAGGACAGCGGCGCGCGCCCGAGGGCGCGGGCGGCCGGCTGGTGGCGTCATGCGAACATCCCCTCTCCGACGAAGCCGCCGGCCGCGAACCCCGGCGGCACGGCGAACACGGCCGACCCGATCGGGGTCGTCCACTGGTTGAGCAGATCGCCGGCGGCCAGCCGGCGCTGCATCGGCACGAACTGGGCCGCGATGTCGGCCTGGTAGGCGCAGAACAGCAGGCCGAGGTCGCTGCCGCCGTCGGCGCCGGGCGAGTCGTCGTAGTTGTAGGGGCGGCGCAGGATCTGCAGGGCCGGCCCGTCGCCGCGGGCCACCCGCAGGTGCGCGAAATCCGCGATCGCGGGCAGCCCGGTGGCGTCCCGGGCGGTCAGGTCGGGTTCGTCGTGCTCGGCCGTGCCGGTGAGCGGGGCCCCGTCGGACAGCCGCCGCCCGATGGTCGCCTCCATCGCCGACGGATCGAGCTCGTCCCAGGTGTCCAGCTCCATCCGGATCCGGCGCAGCACCAGGAACGTGCCGCCCGCGAACCAGCCGCCGCCGGCGGTCCAGACCAACCGGTCGAGGTCGGCGTCCGCGGTCGGGTTGACCGTGCCGTCGACCTGACCCATCAGGTTGCGCGGGGTGGCCCCGTCCGGCCGGAGCGGCAGGAACCCGCGCTGCGTCCACCGGGCGACGGCGAACGCCCGGGTGTCCTTGAACAGCATGCGCTGGGCGTGGGCGACCACCATCGCGTCGTCCGCGCAGATCTGCAGCAGCAGGTCGGCGGGACCGTAGGCGGGGTCGAGCCGATCGATCTCACCGAAGGCGGGCAGATCGGTGAACCCCGCCGGACGGGCCGCGGCCAGCCCGACCTTGTCGAACAGGGCCGGCCCGAACCCGACCGTGATGGTCAGGCGGGCCGGCGCCGCGGCCAGCTCGGGGGCGGTGTCGGCCAGGGCCGCGGTCCCGGTCGTCATCCGCGCGATGTCGTCGCTGAGCAGCCGCAGCAGCCGGCGCAGGGCCGCCGCGTCGACCTCGGGTCGCAGGTCGAACGCGCAGAACGCGGCGTACGACTGGGCCGGCGTCCGGACCCCGGCCTGGTGCGGGCCGGCGTACGGGACGGTGGCCGCCGCGGACGCGGCCACCGGGTC
>NZ_JBMDXT010000020.1:0-31737 GCF_048594475.1 Nakamurella sp.
TCACCACCCGCTCCACGCAGGTGTCGTCGACCGCGGCCATGCGGGCGCGGGAGGTGGCGCTGCCGGACGCCGACGACCTGGCCGCGGCGGAGGCCGACCTGGTCATCGTCCGCCGGCACTACGTCCCGCCCACCTCGTTGCCGGCCGGCCGGCGGCCGGACCGCCGGGGGCAGAACGGCGGGGGACCCGCCGGGCGCGGCTGAGCCGGGTCTCCGGCTGGCCCGCGGGCCGCTGGACCCGCTCGGAACCGACCGGTCAGGGCACCACGAGTACGGGGAACTTCTGCCGCGCGACGACCGCGCGGGACACCGAGCCGGACGCGATCCGGTGCAGGAAGTCGCCGAACCCGCTGTGCCGCTTGCCCACGACGACGCAGGCCGCGTCCCGGTCCTCGGCGATGCGCACCAGTTCCGCCCCGGCCTCGCCGGTGGTGGACAGCAACTCCCAGGTGACGCCGGTCAGGTCTCCGGAATCGGTGATGATGCGGACGAGTTCGGCCTCGACGGCGTCCTCCGCCTCGTCACCGGCCCCGATCTCCTCCGGGATGGGCACGTACCCCTCGACCATCGGCATCGCCCGCCGGCGCACGTGCACCAGGAGCAGGGGCCGGCCGGTCGCGGCGGCCAGGAACGCCGCCGCCCGGAGCGGCCGGCCGCAGGCGGTGGCGTCGTCGACGCCGGCCACGATCGGCCCGCTGCGCAGGTCCGGCGGCAGGGGGATGCCGTGCGGGGACAGCCCGGGCGAACCGGCCGGCGGGGCCGACCGCGCGGGATCGGACGTCGCTTCCCCGGCCGTCATGGCATCCTCCCGAACGGGACATACAGCCCGGGTCCGCCCCCGGCTGACGCCCACCGTAGCGCGCGGCCGGCGGCCCGCCCGACCGGGTCCGTGGGCCCCGCCCGCGGGCCGTCAGTCGAACTGCGGGTTCTCCGTGCGGGTGCGCTTGAGCTCGAAGAAGTACGGGAAGGAGGCCAGCGCCACGGTGGCGTCCCAGAGTTTGCCGGCGTCCTCGCCGCGCGGGATGCGGGTGATCACCGGACCGAAGAAGGCCGCGCCGTTGACGTGGATCGTCGGGGTCCCGACGTCCTCGCCGACCGCGTCCATGCCGGCGTGGTGGCTGACCCGCAGCGCGTCGTCGTACTCGGTGGAGGTGGCCGCCTCGGCCAGCTCGGCCGGCAGGCCCACCTCGTCCAGGGCCAGGCGCACGACCTCGGCCCGGTCGTCCATCTTCTCGTTGTGGATCCGGCGGCCCATCGCGGTGTACAGCGGGGCCAGCACCTCCGGCCCGTGCTGCTGCTCGGCCGCGATGGCGACGCGGACCGGACCCCACGCCTTCTCCAGCATGGCCCGGTAGTTCTCGCCGACCGCCCGGTTCTCGTTGAGCACCGCCAGGCTCATCACGTGGAAGCGGACGTGGATCGGCCGGACCTGCTCGGCCTCCAGGATCCAGCGGGAGGTCACCCAGGCGAACGGGCACGCCGGGTCGAACCAGAAGTCGACCTCGTCCACCGCGGATTCCGGCGTCGGGACCGTTCCGCTCGTCCCGGTCGCGATCGTGGCCTGGCTCATGCTGGCGTCTCCTCGTATCGGTCGGCCCGGGCACCTGCTGATGCCGGCGGGCGTGACGGAAGGGGTCTTCAGTGGTGCGAACAATGCCCTTGACACATCAACAGTACGGCCCGGCCGGATGTTCCCGGAGGCTGTCGGGGGCCGCCGTTACACTCCGGCACTGGTGATCGGTCGGATCACGTCGTCTCCGGAGGGAACCGCATGGCCCAGGCGCCCAATCTGACTCGCGACCAGGCGCGGGAGCGTTCAGCCACCGTCGGCACGACGTCGTACGACATCGTCATCGACCTGACCGACGGCCGCGGCGGGCCCAGCGAGAGGTCCTACCGCACCCGCGCGACGATCGCCTTCACGGCGACGGCGGGGGCCGGCACGTTCGTCGACTTCGTCGGTGAGGGCCTGACGTCGGCCGAACTGAACGGGCGTGCCCTGGACGTGGCCGGGTGGACGAGCACGGACGGCCTAACGCTGGACGGCCTCGCGGCGCAGAACGAGCTGGTGATCGAGGCGGTCGGCCTCTACACCAACACCGGCGAGGGCCTGCACCGCTTCGTCGACCCCGTCGACGGCGCCGTCTACCTCTACTCCCAGTTCGAGACGGCCGACGCCAAGCGGCTCTACCCGTGTTTCGACCAGCCCGACCTCAAGGCCCGGTTCACCGTGACGGTCACCGCGCCGGCCGACTGGCAGGTGGTGGCCAACGGCGCGACCGTCTCCCGCGAGCCCGCGCCGGGCGGCGGGACCGTGCACGCGTTCGCCACCACCGAGCCGATGAGCACGTACGTCACCGCGCTGGTGGCCGGGCCGTACCACGTGGTCCGCGACCACCACGACGGCATCGACCTGGGCATCTTCTGCCGCACCTCGCTGGCGCAATACCTGGACGCCGACCGGCTGTTCACCCAGACCAAGCAGGGCTTCGACTTCTTCCACCGGGCGTTCGGCGTCCGCTACCCGTTCGGCAAGTACGACCAGCTGTTCGTGCCGGAGTTCAATGCCGGCGCCATGGAGAACGCCGGCGCGGTCACCTTCCGCGAGGAGTACGTGTTCCGGTCCCGGGTGACCAGGTACCAGTACGAGCGGCGCTGCGAGACGGTGCTCCACGAGATGGCGCACATGTGGTTCGGCGACCTGGTGACCATGCGCTGGTGGGACGACCTGTGGCTGAACGAGTCGTTCGCCACCTGGGCCTCGGTGGTCGCGCAGGTCGACGCGACCGAATACGCGGCGGCCTGGACGACGTTCGCCAACGTCGAGAAGTCCTGGGCCTACGTCCAGGATCAGCTGCCCTCGACCCACCCGATCGCCGCCGACATGGTCGACCTGGCCGCGGTCGAGGTGAACTTCGACGGCATCACCTACGCCAAGGGCGCCAGCGTGCTCAAGCAGCTGGCCGCCTACGTCGGGTACGAGGAGTTCCTGGCGGGGCTGCGCGACTACTTCGCCGCGCACGCCTTCGGCAACGCCACCCTGACCGATCTACTGGACGCGCTCGAGCGGACCTCGGGCCGGGATCTGCGCGCCTGGGCGAAGGCCTGGCTGCAGACCACCGGGCTCAACACCATCAGCGCCGACTTCGATGTCGAGCGGGCCGACGGCCGCGAGGTCTTCACCCGGTTCGAGCTGGTCCAGTCCGGTGCCGAGCCCGGGGCCGGCGAGCGGCGCCCGCACCGGCTGGCCGTCGGGCTCTACGACCGGGACGAGAAGGGTCGGTTGACCCGGGTGCACCGGGTCGAACTCGACGTCACCGGCGAGCGGACGCCCGTGCCCGACCTGGTCGGCCGCCCCCGCGGCGCCCTCGTGCTGGTCAACGACGACGACCTGACCTACTGCAAGGCCCGGCTCGACCCGGCGTCGCTGGAGACGGCCATCGCCGCCATCGGCGAGGTCGCCGAGTCGCTCCCCCGCACGCTGCTGTGGTCGGCGGTCTGGGAGATGACCCGGGACGCCCTGATGCGGGCCCGCGATTTCATCGCGCTGGCCGCGCGGGGTCTGGTCACCGAGGACCAGGCCGGCGTGCTGCAGCGGGTGCTCATGCAGCTGCAGGCGGCGGTCGGGTCGTACGCCGAGCCCGGGTGGGCCGAGTCCACCGGCTGGCCGACGGTCGCCCGCACCCTGCGGGAGCTGGCGTCCAGCGCTGAGGCGGGCAGCGACACCCAGCTCTCGGCGGTGCAGGCGCTGTGCGCGGCCAAGCTCGGGCCGGACCAGCTGTCCGAGATCGCCGGGTGGCGGGACGGCTCCGCGCCGCTGCCGGGCCTGACGGTGGACACCGACCTGTCGTGGACCCTGCTGGGGGCACTGGTCGCCCACGGGGCGGCCGGCGAGGCGGAGATCGAGGCCGCCGAGCAGGCCGACCCGACGGCCTCCGGACAGCGCCGGGCGACCCAGGTCCGCGCGCTCATCCCGACCGCGGAGAACAAGGCCGCGGTCTGGGACCGGCTGATCAACGACGACGCGATGGCCAACGCCCTGCAGGACGCGGCGATCGCCGGCTTCTCCCATCCGGCGCAGCGGGAGCTGATGACGCCGTACACCGAGACCTACTTCGACGTGGTCGGCCAGGTCTGGGAGCGGCGTTCGAGCGAGGTGGCGCAGAAGGTGGCGGTCGGACTGTTCCCGCGCTGGGCGGTCGAGCCCTCCACCGTCGACCGCGCCCTGGCCTGGGCCGAGGGCGACCACCCCACGGCACTCAAGCGCCTGGTGTCCGAAGGACGGGCCGGGGTGGAACGGGCGCTGCGGGCCCGGGCGGCCGACGCCGGCTGACCGGCCCCGCCGAGCGGACCGACAGAACCGCCCCCGTGCCGTCGGGCACGGGGGCGGTTCAGTGCTGTTCTCAGGTCCGGTCGTCCGGGCCGGACGACCGGCGGGTCACCAGGTCGAGCGCTCCGGCAGGGTGCCGGCCTGATCGGCCAGGATGCGCACCCCGGTGACCAGGGCGCCGCCGATGTCGCCGTCGGTGCACGCGGAGACGACGCCGAGCACGGCCAACCGGGCGGCCCGGTCGCTGACCCGGCGCGCCGCCTCCGGCCCGGTGACGACCTCGACCACCCGCTGCCCGGGCGAGACGGCGAGCAGGACGGCGTAGGGCGCGTCGCCGCCGAGGCTGTCCAGCAGGCTCTCGGCCGATGCCGCGGTGTTGCTGCCCAGGTCGCCGAGGTAGACCGAGAAACGCAGGCCGGTGAACCGTTCGGCCTCGCGCATCACGTCGTCGAGGAGTTCGAGCTGGGTGGTGGCCAGCGGGTGGTCGATGCTGCCGCTCGGCCCGACCTGCGGGTTCCAGTTGACCAGTCCCGCGGCGCTGCTGGGGACGACGTCACCATGTGCCATGTGCGCCACCTCCCTGGGCAAGCCGGTTCTCGCCGCCGGCGGCGGTCACGACGGGCTGGTCGCCCGCCCACCACTGCGGCGGGTAGTCCCAGGTCTGCCCGGGCCGGTAACGCGGCCGCTTGTGGCGTCCCGGCACCATGGTCAACACGGCGATGGTGCCGTAGATCAGCACGGGAATGCCGACGAACACCCCGATGGTCTGAAGGATGGTCACCCGCATACGGTAGCCGACGCCCTGACGCCCGGCCCTCCGACCCGGCGCCGCCGTCCATGATCGTCCGGGCCAGGGCGCCGGCGCCGGAGCAGCACCGGTTCGGACCGGAAAGACCGCGGAAAGACGGTGGTCAGAGCCGGTCGGGCCCCGCTGCCGCGGCCCGACGGCAGGGCGGCGGGTTCCGGTCGGGTCCGGCCGTCATCCGACCGGGCCGCCGGCGATCCGGTCAGGCCACGGCCGGCAACCACGGCTCCCAGGCGGGGTCCGACTCCTCGTTGGCCCACATCCGGCCGAGTACGCCCCGCCGGGGCGGTCCCGGCACCGTCGCCAACGACCAGCCGAGTTCGTCCAGCAACCGGTCCGCCTTGCGGGCGTTGCAGCGCGCGCAGCAGGCGACGCAGTTCTCCCAGCTGTGCCCGCCGCCGCGGCTGCGCGGGACGACGTGGTCCACCGTGTCCGCGCGGGCCGGGCAGTAGGCGCAGCGGCGCCCGTCCCGGCGCAGCACCCCCGCCCGGGTGACGGCCGGCGCCGCCGGGTAGGGCACGCGCACGTACCGGCGCAGCCGGACGACGGCCGGAACCGCCACCACGACCGACGGCGAGCGGATCTGGCCGGCCGGCCGCTCGACCACGCACTCGGCCTTGCCCGCGACGACCAGGACCAGCGCCCGGCGGCCGGTGACCACGGCGAGCGGCTCGTGGCTGGCGTTGAGCAGCAGGACCCGCAGCACCGCGACCGGGCGGGGTGGGGCGGTCTCGCGATGCCCGGCGGGCCGCAACGGCGGCCGGACGGGCACGGGCCGATTTCCGGCGTGACCGGCAGGGTTCATCCGTACCTCCCGCGAACCGTGGCGGGACCGGCGGCCGGCGGATTCCGGGACCGGGCCCTGCGGTGAGCAGTGCAGCGGACGCCGGCGCCCGCGGATCCGGGTGGCCCGTCCGGGTCCACGGCGGGCAGTGAGTCCCGCCTCACCCCGAGCCCTGCGGAAGCTCGACAGGACGAGAATAACCGGCGGGGCCACGCATCCCCCTCGCCGGATCGCGCGTCAGCCCGACGGTGCGCCGTCGCCGGCCCGCCCGGCGAAACGCCGTGTCCGGACCGTGGCGACCGCCGCGGCCCGCACGCGGGAGGACCGACCGGCGCCCGCACCCGGAACGGACCGGGACCGAACCGGGCCCGCTCACGACACCGGACAAGCCGGAGAAGAGGAACTGTCGACATCGTGGAGATCACCGCCCCCGACTGCGCGGCCCAGGCCGGGTCGCTGTGCCAGTGGGTCTGGGACAACACCGGCGCCGACGTGCTCGCCCGCAACAGCGACGCGTTCGCCTCCGCCGCCATCCATATCGTGCTCATCGTGGTGATCGCCCTCGTCGTGCGATTCCTGCTGTACCGGGCCATCAACCGGCTGACCCGGCTCTCGATCCGGGACGACGCGTCGACCGCCCTGCGCCCGTTCCAGGCGGGCGCACGGCTGGCCCTGGGGGGCGGGCTCAACGCCGACCGCCGGGCCCAACGCACCCAGGCGGTGGGATCCCTGCTTAAGTCGATCACCTCGTTCGTGGTGATCTGCGTCGCCGCCGTGCTGATCCTGGCCGAACTGGGCTTCGACATCGCGCCCATCCTGACCTCGGCCGGCATCGCCGGCGTCGCGCTGGCGTTCGGCGCGCAGAACCTGGTCCGCGACTTCCTGGCCGGGATCAGCATGACCCTGGAGGACCAGTACGGCGTCGGCGACACCGTCGACCTGGGGTCGGCCAGCGGCACGGTCGTCGCGGTGAGCCTGCGGACCACCACCCTGCGGGCCGGCGACGGCACGATCTGGCACGTCCGCAACGGCGAGGTGTTGCGGGTGGGCAACTCCAGCCAGGGTCACGCGGTGGTGACGGTGCCCGTCACGATCCCCTACGACGCGGACACCGACCGGGCGGCCACGATCGCGCTGCAGCAGGCGCAGGGCGTGGCGCAGTCGCCGGAGTTCGAGGCGGCGATGGTCGCCGAGCCGACCCTGCTGGGCATCACCGGCGTCGCCCCCGGCACGATCACGCTGGGCATCCAGGCCACCGTGCTGGCCGGCGAGAAGGACGGGTTCCTGCGCGCGGTCCGGTCGGCCGTCCGCACCGCGTTCGAGCGGGCCCGGCAGGAGGACCCGTCGGCGGACTTCCGGCCGCCGGTGCTGCTCGCCGGGCCGGGCGACGACGCCGCGGGCCGGGCGTGACCCGGTGATGGGCCGCCAGGGTGACCCATCGGCCCGGCCGGTGGGTCACCCGGGGAGTGGTCCCGCGGGCCGCGGGGTGGGTTGCCGGGGCGGGCGGTACGGAACAATGGGCCGGTGACTTCTCCCGGGTCGGCTCCGACGTTCTACGACGAGGTCGGCGGGCACGACGTGTTCGCCGGCATCGTGCACCGCTTCTATCTCGAGGTGGCGGCCGATCCGGTGCTGCGGCCGCTGTACCCGGAGGAGGATCTCGGGCCGGCCGAGGTCCGGCTCCGCATGTTCCTGGAGCAGTACTGGGGCGGCCCGCGGACCTACTCCGACCAGCGGGGCCACCCCCGGCTGCGCATGCGGCACGCGCCCTTCGTGATCGGCCTGCGCGAACGCGACCACTGGCTGGCCGCGATGAAGGTCGCGGTCGACGGCGCCGGCCTCGACGCCGAGCACCACGAGCGCCTCTGGGCCTACCTCGAGATGGCCGCGGACAGCCTGGTGAACTCGCTGCACCACTAGGGTGCGCTCCCCGGCGTGGCGCGCCGGGAATCCTCGCAGCGCGAATGATCCCATTGGCAGCATGCGACGGACGGGTCGGACGGGGCGGGGCGCCGCCGCCGGACCCCCGGTCGTCCTGGCGGCCGTGGCCCTGGCCGCACTGGCCGGGCTGGCCGGGCTGGCCGGGCTGGCCGGCTGCGCCGCGCCGGACCCCACCGGCCATCAGGCCCTGCCCGGCCGGGCCGTCGGCCTGGCCGCCATCACCGGGTCCGGCGCGCCGGCCGGGGACCTCCCGGACACCACCGGGACCGCGGCGGCCGGCCGCCCGGCCGCGGCGGTGACGGTGCCCGAGCTGACCAACGCGGGCACCATCGTCGATCTCGCTGCGCCGGCCGTCACCGTGCCCGACCCGGCCACCGCCGCGGCGCCGGCCGATCCCGCGCCAACCGGGACGCCGGCCCCGGAGTCCCCGGCCGCCGAGTCCCCGGCCGCCGAGGCCCCGGCCGCACCCGCCCCGGCCCCGGCCGCCCCGATCGCGGTGGTGCCGCCGTATTCCACCGTCCTGGGCTGGACCGGCGAGGGCCGCGTCGCCTACCTGACGTTCGACGACGGGCCGGGACCGGAAACCGGCCAGGTGCTGGACATCCTGGCCGCCAAGGGCGTCACGGCCACCTTCTGCGTCGTCGGGCAGCGGGTCGCGGACAACACCGAGCTCGTCCGGCGGATCGTGGCCGAGGGCCACACCGTGTGCAACCACAGCTGGGACCATCCCGACGCATTCGACACCCTGGCCCCGGACGTGCTGGCCGGGCAGATCGGCCGCACCCAGGACGCCGTCGTCGCGGCCACCGGGCACACGCCGCGCTACCTGCGCGCCCCCGGCGGCCGGTTCGGCGATCCCGCCGGACCGGTGCACCAGGCCGCCCAGCAGGCCAGGACCCTGCTCCTGGGGTGGGGGGTCGATTCCCGCGACTGGACCCGGCCGGGCGCCGCGGCCATCGTGTCGACGGTGCTGGGCACGGTGACGCCGGGCGCGATCATCCTGCTGCACGACGCCGGGGGCACCGACCGCCGGCAGACCATCGAGGCGCTGCCCCAGGTGATCGACGGCCTGCGGGCCGCCGGATACACGCTCGCCGCGCTGCCGCCGGACCCGGCCGGCTGACCGGCCCGGGCGCGGCCGGGAACCGCATCAGACCAGCAGCGGCAGCAGGGCGTGCCGGCGCCGCACCACGGCCCCGAACCGTCCGTCGATGCGGGCCCAGGCGTCGGTCGCACTGACCCGCACCTGCTCCCCCGGGATCGACGGCGCGAAGCCCATCCCGGACAGCGCGAACACCATGCGCAGGTTGATGACCACCCGCATGCCGGCCCCGGTGACGGTGAGCACCTCGGTGTCCAGCAGGGCGGTCGAGGCGGCCCCGGCCGGGCCGGGCCGCTCCCGGGCGCCGGTCGCGCCCTCCTCGGCCAGCGCGGCCAGCACGGTCGCCGGTACCTCGTCGACGGTGACCCACCCCGCGGCGGGGGGCAGCTGGGAGCGCCACGACGCGTCGACGGCCGGCCCGGGATCGACGTCCTCCGCCCGGGCGACGGCCAGCCCGGCCAGCAGGTTGCCGGCGTGCACGGTGACGTCGGCCGGCTCGACCCGGCCCCGCACCGCCCGGGTGACCAGGGCGTCGAACGGGGTCGTGGCCCAGAGCCGGACCAGGTCGCCGTCGGCCCGCAGCCGGATCAGCCCGGACGGGTCCCAGCGGGCCACCCGCCCGGTGAAGGCGGTGGCGTCCTCGCGGTCCTCGGCGTCCGCCGGTCGCAGGCTAGCCACGGCGCGCGGCCGCCCCGTCCGGCGCCGGTCCGGCCGTGGCCGCCGACCCGGCCCCGGTCCCGGCCCCAGTCCCGGCCCCCGACCGGGCCGCCGGCGGGGTCGCGGGGGCCAGGAACCGGTCGAGGTAGCCGCGTTCCCGGTCGTCCAGCCGGCGGGGCCGGAACGTCGTCGGGTCGACCGGGACCAGCACCGTGGACGCGGTCGCCGCCGTCGCCCCGGCCTGGCTGAGCACGTAGTCGACGGTGAACGAGGCCGTTCCCACCTTGGTCAGGCCCATCGAGACGGTGACGGGCACCTTCATCCCGATCGGCCGCCGGTAGTCGATGTCCAGGTGCGCGACCACGATGCCCTCGGTGAGCCGGTCCACCCCGTGCCGGGCGGCGTCGGTGAACAGCCAGTCCACCCGCGCCTCCTCGAGCAGCGTCACCGTGCGCGCGTTGTTGACGTGGCCGAAGGCGTCCAGGTCCGACCAGCGGACCCGGACCTGCGTCACGTACCGGCTCATGGCGGGGGCACCCTTCTCGCAATCCGGGGCCGCCGCCCGGGGCGCCGGGCGGCGACACGGCACCGTCCGGTGCCCGGGGCAGTCTGCCGCATCCCGCGCCCCGGGGCGATCAGCGGATCATGGTCCGGATCTCCCGGGCCGCGACGGACAGTTCGGCCAGGTCGGTCACCGAGACCCGGCTGATCTCACCGAGAGTGCGCCGGGCGCGGGCCAGCCGGGACTTGTTCTGCTTCTCCCACTGTTCGATCTTGGCCTGCGCGTCCTGCTCCGGCGACGTGGTGGAAAGCACATCCGCGGTGAGCAGGCGCAGCGACCGGTAGAGGTCGTCGCGCAGGGCCTGCCGGGCCAGGGCATGCCAGCGGTCGCCGCGTTCGAGCGCGGTGACCGCGGTCAGCAACCGATCGAAATCAAGGTGGGCGGACAGCGCGTACAGCAGCTGCGCGCACTCGAGCAGCTCCCGCCCGCTGGACGCGGCCACGTCGACGGCGTCGAGCAGGCTGAAGGTGTGCAGGCCGTAGGCGACGGTCTCGGCCAGCGCCTGCGGGGTGCCGGCCTCGGTCAGCTCGGCGGTCTCCGCCTGCACGGCGGCCAGGTCGGCGCCGCAGACCAGGGTGGGCAGCAGCGGCACCATCTGCTCGATCGGTCCGGCGTACCGCTCGATCTCGGCCCGCACGTCCAGCGGCTGCGGGCGCTGGGTCAGCAGCCACCGGGTGGCCCGGTCGAGCAGCCGCCGGACCCGCAGGACGATCGTGTCCTGGGTCAGCGCCGGCGCCCGGTTGTTCAGGTCGGCCACCTGCCGCCAGATCGACGGGAGGTCGAAGACGGTGCTGGCGATCGTGTACGCCCGGATGGCGTCGTTGGGGGTCGCCGCCATCTCCTCCTCGAGCCGGAAGGCGAACGTCAGCCCGGCCCGGTTCACCAGCTCGTTGACCGTCTCGGTGGTGATGATCTCCCGGGCCAGCGGGTGGTCGGTGATGGCCCGGCGGGCCACCTCCGAGCCGTCCCGCATCGCCCGCGGGAAGTACGCGGGCAGCCGGTGGGTGAAGGCCGGGTCGTCCGGCAGCCGGCCCCTGAGCATGGCCGAGGACAGCCCCGCCTTCACGTACGCCAGCAGCACGCACAGCTCGGGACCGGTCAGTCCCTCGCCGGCTGCCTGCCGCGCGTTGATCTGGGTGTGGTTGGGCAGGAATTCCAGCGCCCGGTCCAGCCGGCCCGACTCGACCAGCGCGTCGATCAGCCGGGAGTGCACCGACAGCATGATCGGGGCGTGCAGCCGGGACGCGCCGAGCACCCGGTTCTGCCCCCGGTTGTCGGCCAGGACGAGGTCGGCGACCTCGTCGGTCATCGAGGCCAGCAGCTCCAGGCGGCCCGGCTCGTCCAGGTCGCCCTGCTCCATCCGGTACTGCAGGGCGATCTTGATGTTCACCTCGTGGTCGGAGGTGTCCACGCCGGCGGAGTTGTCGATCGCGTCGGTGTTGATCCGGCCGCCGGTGCGGGCGAACTCGATGCGGCCGAGCTGGGTGACCCCCAGGTTGCCGCCCTCGCCGACCACCTTGACCCGCAGGTCGGCGCCGTCGACCCGGACGGCGTCGTTGGCCTTGTCCCCCACCTGCAGGTTCTGCTCGGTGGAGGCCTTGATGTAGGTGCCGATGCCGCCGTTCCAGAGCAGGTCGGCCGGGGCCAGCAGGATCGACCGGATCAGCTCGGTCGGGGTCAACTTCTCGACGTCCGGCGCCAGGCCGAGCACCTCCCGCATCGGCTCGGTGATCGCGATCGACTTGGCCGAGCGCGGGAACACCCCGCCGCCGGCGGAGATGAGGTCGGTGTTGTAGTCGGCCCAGGACGAGCGGGGCAGCTCGAACAGCCGCAGCCGCTCCACGAACGACTCGCCGACGTCCGGGGTGGGGTCGACGAACACGTGCCGGTGGTCGAACGCGGCGATCAGCTTGATGTGCTGCGAGAGCAGCATGCCGTTGCCGAAGACGTCGCCGGACATGTCGCCGACGCCGACACAGGTGAAGTCCTGGGTCTGGGTGTCGACGCCCAGCTCGCGGAAGTGGTGCTTGACCGACTCCCAGGCCCCGCGGGCGGTGATGCCCATGGCCTTGTGGTCGTAGCCGACACTGCCCCCGGAGGCGAAGGCGTCGTCCAACCAGAAGCCGTAGTCGTGGGCCACGCCGTTGGCGATGTCGGAGAACGTGGCGGTGCCCTTGTCCGCGGCGACGACGAGGTAGGAGTCGTCGTCGTCCCGGCGGACCACCCGGGCGGGCGGCACGATGCTGCCCGACCGCCGGTCGTCGGTCAGGTCGAGCAGGCCGGCGATGAACATCCGGTAGCAGGCGATGCCCTCGGCCATCTGCTGTTCGCGGTCGACCTGCGGGTCGCCGGTCGGGGCCGGCGGGCGCTTGACCACGAACCCGCCCTTCGCGCCGACGGGCACGATGACGGCGTTCTTGACCTCCTGGGCCTTGACCAGGCCCAGGATCTCGGTGCGGAAGTCCTCCGGCCGGTCCGACCAGCGCAGCCCACCCCTGGCGACGTCGCCGAAGCGCAGGTGCACGCCTTCCAACCGCGGGGAGTAGACCCAGATCTCATGCGCGGGAACCGGTTTGGGCATCCCGGGGATCTTGGCCGGCTCGAGTTTGACGGACAGGAAGTCCCGCCGGTCGCCCTCGGCGCCGGCCGGGCCGTCCGTGCGGTACTCGTTCGTCCGCACGGTGGCGGTGATGACCGAGAGCAGCGTGCGCAGGATCCGGTCGGCGTCCAGGCTGGAGACGGCGTCCAGGGCGGCGGTGATCCGGTCGGCGATCGCGGCGGCCTCCGCGGCCCGGGCGTCCGGGTCGCCGGGGAACCGGTCCGGGTCGAACTGGGTCGCGAACAGCGCGGCCAGGTCCGCCGTGATCTCCGGGTGCCCGGCCAGCACCTGCTCGACATACCGCTCGGTGTAGGGGGTTCCGATCTGGCGCAGGTAGTGGGAGTAGGACCGCAGGACGGCCACTTCCCGCCAGGTCAGGCCGGCGGCCAGCACCAGCTGGTTGAAGCCGTCGACCTCGGCCCGGCCCGACCAGGATGCGATGAACGCCTCGGACATCCGGGTCCGCAGCTCGTCGTCGGCGGCCCCCCGGGCGATCGCGTCCTGCGGGAAGGACAGCCCGAAGTCGTAGATCCGGGACGGCTCCCCGTCCCCGCGGCGGACCTCGAACGGCCGCTCGTCCAGCACCTCGGCGCCGAGGGTCTGCAGCACGGGCAGCGCCCGGGACAGGGTCACCGCCCCGCCCGTCACGTAGAGCTTGAGCCGCCAGTCGCCCACCTGGTCCTGGCTGCTCGGCGTCATCTTCAGGGCCAGATCGTCGGGCCCGGACAGCTGATCGAGCAGCCGCAGGTCGGCGACCGCGTCCTCGACCTCGTAGGTCTCCTTGTAGGCCTCGTCGAACGCGTCGGCGTACCGCGAGAGCGCGCCGGCGGTGTCCAGGTCCTCGTCCCCGCCGCCGACGACGGCGACGACCAGGCGGTCCTCCCAGGTCCGGATGGTGCCGCGCAGGGCCTTGGTCAGCGTCCCGAGGTCGGGCTCCCGCCGGTTGGCCGGGTCCGTGCTGACGGTGAAATGCACTGCCGCGAGGAGAGAATCGCCGACGCGGGCGGTGTAGCGGATGCCGGTGCCACCGAACGCGTCGAGCAGGATCTGCTGCATGGCCAGCCGGCAGGCGGTGGTGTAGCGGTCCCTGGGCAGGTACACCATGACCGAGACGAACCGGCCGAACGGGTCGGGCTGCAGGAAGGCCCGCAACCGGCGGCGGCTGGCCAGCTGCAGCACGCTGCCGACCACCTCGACCATCTGGTCCGGATCGGCCCAGAACAGCTCGGCCCGCGGGTAGGTGGCCAGCAGGTCCAGCGCGCGCTGGCCGGTGTAGGTGTCGGGCGCGGCGCCGAGCGTGGACAGGACGGCCTGGACCGTCAGCCGCAGCACCGGGGTGGTGGTGATCTCGGCGTTGAGCGCGCGCGCGGTGAGCACCCCGAGGAAGCGGTGCTCCCGGGTGATCGAGCCGTCCGGGCCGAGCATGCGTACCCGCACCTCGAACGGCGGGACGTCGCGGGTGAGCGCGGACCGGACCGATGCCTGGGTCAGCAGCAGGTGGTGCGCGTCGCCCGACGGCGACTGGCCGACCAGGTCGTCCCCGTCCGGCCCGGCGACCGATTCGCGCAGGATGCCCAGGCCGGAGCCGTGCACCGGCGCGAGACCGGCGTGGTTCCCCGCCCGGTCGCCGGTCAGGTCGTAGCGGCGGTAGCCCAGGAACGTCATGTGCCCGGAGATGAGCCAGTAGAGGAAGTCCGCCGCCTCGGCGACCTCCTGGGCGGACCGCGGCGAGAAGGTGCCCCGCAGGTCGCCCGCCGCGGTCGCGACGGCCGCCGTCAGCGCACCGCTGTCACCCACGACGGCGCGGACCGAGTCCAGCGCGTGCCGCAGGGTGTCCTCGATGGCCTCCGCCCGCTCGGCGTCGGACAGGCGGTCGATCAGGATGTGCATCCACGACTCGCGCAGGCTGAAGGCCTGCTCCTCGGCCGGGGCCGCGGAGTCGACCACCGCCACCAGATCGCCGTCGGCGTCCCGGCAGGCGGTCAGGATGGGGTGCAGCACGCGATGCACGACCACGTTCTGCGTGGTCAAGGCGCCGATCACGGAGTCGACCAGCGACGGCATGTCGTCGGTGACGATGTCGATGACGGTCCGCGTGTCCGTCCAGCCCGTCCCCTCGCCGGCCGACGGGGCCGGGTTGAACACCCTGATGCGCACCTCGCCCTGCCGGCGCTTGTGGCCGACCCGCCAGTGGCCGTCGACGATGCCCAGCACGTCCCGCGCGGTCGTGGGCTGGTCCTCCGCCGGCACGTGCCGGAAGTAGGCGTCGATCATCGACGCGCGCTCGGGCCGCTGGGCCATCGCCTGCGCGACGGCGCCGCCCGGATCGGCCGCGGTCACCGCGGCGGAGGGGTGGACAAGCGGGCGCGATTGCGTCTGAGTCATCGGCCGCACCGAATCATGGCTGTGCTCTCCCAGTATTCCGGACACACGTGCGCACCCGGCCGGGGCGCTCCGCTGCGTCCATCTGCCCGTCGAGCCTATGCCCTCGTTCGCGCCGCGACCTAGGTCTGCGCAGGTCCGGGTGAGACTTCTCGTCCGCGGGCAACCCCGGACGCGGTCGGACGTCCCCGCGCGACGGACACACCGCGCGACGGACACACTCCGCTACTCGATGACCCCGCTACTGGATGTACTCCGCATCGCCGCGTCGCACCGCGGCCCGCCGATGCCGGCCCACCGAGCGGCCCGACGATCGCCAGGCCACCAGGACGATGCCCAACCCGACGACGAACCAGGGCCACCACTCCTGCCCCTGCGCGGTGATGATGAACCGGCCGGGCTGGTCGGGGAAGGTGCGGTTGGCGATCTGCGCCGCCCCCAGCAGCAGGACGGACCCGGCCAGGAGGACGGCGACGCCGACCGCGCTGATGAAGAAGGCGCCCGGCCGCGCCCAGAAGGTCAGGGCGAAGGACCGCAGGTAGAAATACCTGGCGGCGACGGCGGCCCCGACCAGCAGGACGGTCGTGACCCCGATCGTCACCAGATAGTTGACCGCGACGGCCCCATCGTCATTCTCGAGGGAGAACAGCCAGTCGTCCGGATAGACGCTGGATAGGTGGCCGCGTATCGACGACAGCTGCGACATTCCCGTGCCCACGAGGAAGTACGCCCCGGCCATGAAGCACAACAACGGCAGGACCCAGAACACCATCCGCCAGGCGAACCGGGACGTCGCCTCCTGGTTCGCCTGGTCGCGCTGGGACTGCTCCCACCGCCGTCGCGCCTCCCACGGTGACTCCCGCTCACTCTGGTACTCGCTCGACGTGGGCTGCTCATCATCGTCGTCGTCGTACACCCGTCCCCCTGACCGGTGGCCGTACGGCCCCACCAACACCAATAGGGCAACCAACCCCACCACTATCGCACCCGCAGTGACGGAGAGCAGCCCGTTCAGGGCACCTCGCCATCCCGCCGCCCCGATCCGCTGGCATCCGGCGCGACGGCGGGCCCGTGACGGCTGACCGCCGATCGCCCGCCGGGTGGTGCCGGGGGCGACGGTGTCGTCGCCCCGGCACCATCGTCAGTCCCAGGCCAGTCCCCCGCCGGTCTGGTACTCGATGACCCGGGTCTCGAAGAAGTTCTTCTCCTTCTTCAGGTCCATCATCTCGCTCATCCACGGGAACGGGTTGTCGGTCGGCGGGTGCAGCGGGGTGAGCCCGATCTGGGCACACCGGCGGTTGGTGATGAACCGCATGTACTGCTCGCACTGGGCCGCGGTCAGCCCGAGCATGCCGGTGGGCATGGTGTCGCGGCCGTAGGCGATCTCGAGGTCGCAGGCCTTGGCCAGCATCCCGCGCACCTCCGCCTGGAAGTCCGCCGACCACAGGTGCGGGTTCTCGATCTTGATCTGGTTGATGACGTCGATGCCGAAGTTCAGATGGATCGACTCGTCGCGCAGGATGTACTGGTACTGCTCGGCGATGCCGACCATCTTGTTGCGCCGGCCCAGCGAGAGGATCTGCGCGAAACCGGTGTAGAACCACATGCCTTCAAAGATCACGTAGAAGGCGACGAGATCCCGCAGGAACGCCTGATCGGTCTCCGGGGTGCCGGTGGAGAACTCGGGGTCCTCCAGCGACTGGGTGTACTGCAGGGCCCAGGCGTCCTTCTCGGTGATCGAGGGGACCTCCCGGTACATGTTGAACAGCTCGCCCTGGTCCAGACCCAGCGAGGTGCAGATGTACTGGAAGGTGTGGGTGTGCACGGCCTCCTCGAACGCCTGCCGCAGCAGGTACTGCCGGCACTCGGGGTTGGTCAACTGCCGGTAGACCGCGAGCACGATGTTGTTGGCCACCAGCGACTCGGCGGTCGCGAAGAAGCCGAGATTACGCTTGAGCATCAACCTTTCAGCCTCGGTGAGCCCGTCGCGAGACTTCCAGAGGGCGATGTCGGCCTGCATGGACACCTCGGTCGGCATCCAGTGGTTGTTTCAGCCGGCCAGATACTTCTCCCAGGCCCAGGTGTACTTCAGCGGCAGCAGCTGGTTGACGTCCGCGCGGGCATTGATCATCGACTTGTCGGACACCGAGACGCGGCCGCCGGTGCGGTCGATGTCGCCCAGCCCGCTGGCCGAGCCGGCGGGGGCGGTCGGAGTGGTGGTCACTGGCAGGCCTCGCAATCGGGGTTGTCGACCGAGCAGGCGGCGCTGTCGGCGATGAAGTCGGTGTCGGGCCGCAGCACCGACGGAGTCGGGACCGCCGAAACCGGCAACGCCACGGAAGGCAAGGCCGGGGTGGGCAGCTCTGTGGTGGGCAGTTGGGCCGGGGAGACGGCGTTGAGCTTGCCGTCGGTGCCGCGCAGGGTGGACTTCTCGACGTGGCTGGCCGAGGTGGACCGCAGGTAGTAGGTGGTCTTGCACCCGGTGGTCCAGGCCAGCTGGTAGAGCTCGTCGAGCTTGCGGCCGTTGGGCGCGGCCACATAGAGGTTCAGTGACTGGGCCTGATCGATCCACTTCTGCCGCCGGGACGCGGCCTTGATCAACCAGGACCCGTCGATCTCGAACGCGGTCGCGAACAGCGACTTGACCTCGTCGGGAATCCGGTCGATCGGGGCCAGGGCGCCGTCGAAGTACTTCAGGTCGGCGACCATCACCTCGTCCCACAGGTCGCGGTCCTTCAGGGCGCGGATGAGAGCGGCGTTGATGACGGTGAAGTCGCCGGACATGTTCGACTTGACGAACAGGTTGCGGTACGTCGGCTCGATGGACTGGCTGACCCCGACGATGTTGCTGATCGTGGCAGTCGGGGCGATGGCCATCACGTTGGAGTTCCGCATGCCGACGGTCGTCACCCGCTGCCGCAGCGCATCCCAGTCCAGCCGTGCCGTGGTGTCCTGCTCCAGATCCGCCCCGAAGCCGCCCCGGTCGGCGGCCAGGATCGCGACCGAGTCGATGGGCAGGATCCCGCGGCTCCACAGCGACCCCTCGAACGACGGGTACCGGCCGCGTTCGCCGGCCAGCGCTGATGAGGCCGAGATCGCCCAGTAGGAAAGGTGTTCCATCGAGATGTCGGCGAACTCGACGGCCGCGTCGGAGGCGTACGGAAGGCCGAGCCGGTACAGGGCGTCGGCGAAGCCCATCAGCCCCAACCCCACCGGGCGGTGCTGCAGGTTCGATCGGCGGGCCGACGGGATCGTGTACATGTTCACGTCGATGACGTTGTCCAGCATCCGCACCGCGGTGGTCACCGTACGGCGCAACCGGTCGACGTCCAGGGCCGCGTCCGGCCCGGTGCCGGTCACGTGGGCGGCGAGGTTGACCGAACCCAGGTTGCAGACCGCGGTCTCGGCGGCCCCCTGCTCACCCGACCCGGCGCGGGTGTTCAGGGTGATCTCGGTGCACAGGTTGGAGGAGTGCACGACGCCGGCGTGCTGCTGCGGGGACCGCAGGTTGCACGGGTCCTTGAAGGTGATCCACGGATGCCCGGTCTCGAACAGCGCGGTGAGCATCCGGCGCCACAGCTGCACCGCCTCGACCCGCCGGAACACACGGATCTCACCGCGGTCGGCGGCCGCCTCGTAGTCGGCGTACCGGCGGCTGAAGTCGGCGCCGTACGCATCGTGCAGGTCCGGCACCTCGTCCGGGGAGAACAACGTCCACGTCCCGCCGGAACGCACGCGGCGCAGGAACTCGTCGGGAACCCAGTGCGCGGTGTTCATGTCGTGGGTTCGGCGCCGGTCGTCGCCGGTGTTCTTGCGCAGATCGAGGAACTCCTCGATGTCCACGTGCCAGGTCTCCAGGTACGCGCACACCGCTCCCTTGCGCTTGCCGCCCTGGTTGACCGCGATCGCGGTGTCGTTGGCGATCTTCAGGAACGGCACCACCCCGCTGGAGGAGCCGTTGGTGCCCTTGATGTGCGCGCCGATCCCGCGGATCGGGGTCCAATCGTTGCCCAGCCCGCCGGAATACTTGGCCAGCAGCGCGTTGTCCCGGATGCCGGCGAAGATCGACGACAGGTCGTCGTCGACGGTGGTGAGGAAGCAGGACGAGAGCTGCGGCCGGCTGGTCCCGGCATTGAACAGGGTCGGGGTCGAGCACATGAAATCGAACGAGGACAGCAACCGGTAGAACTCGATCGCCCGCCCCTCCCGGTCGATCTCGCGGACGGCCAGGCCCATCGCGACCCGCATGAAGAAGGCCTGCGGCAACTCGTAGCGCACGCCGTGCTCGTGCAGGAAGTACCGGTCGTACAGGGTCTGCAGGCCCAGCAAGGTGAATTCGCCGTCCCGGGCGCCCTCCAGCGCGGCACCGAGCCGCTCGATGTCGAACTCGGCCAGCGTCGGGTCCAACTGGCCCAGCGCGACCCCGTGCGCGACGTAGGCGGCGAAGTACGCCGGGTACCGGTCGTTCATCTCGGTCGCGGTGGCCGCATCGGGTGCGCCGGAAAGGTGCGACAGGGCCTCGGTCCGCAGCACGTCGCCGAGCAGCCGGGCCGCGACGGTCGAGTAGGCCGGTTCGGTCTCCACCAGGGCCCGGGCGGCCAGGATCGGCGCGAGACCCAGCTCCCGGTGGCCGATCCCGTCGTACACGGTGGCGGCGATGCCGGCCAGCACGGGTTCGACATCGACGTCGGCCAGGCCAGTGCAAGCATCGGTGACCAGCGTGCGCAGGCGCGTCCAGTCGAGCGGGAGCCGACGGCCGTCGGCCCCGACGACGGACATGTCGCCGGCCGCCGGAGCAGGCGCCGCTGCCCGCGCGGCGCGGGCCTTGCGGTGCTCCTCCCGGTACAGGATGTAGGCGCGGGCCACGTCCAGGTGACCCCCGCGCATTAGGGCCAGCTCGACCTGGTCCTGGATCTCCTCCAGGTCGACCGGCCGGCCCAGGCCACCGGACCGGCGGGCCAGGGTGGCGGTGACGGCGTCGGTCAGCTCGGTCACCTTGACCCGCAGGCTGGAGGACCGGCCCGCCGCCTCGCCCTGGACGGCCAGGAACGCCTTGGTGATGGCCACCGCGATCCGGCCGGCGTCGAAGTCGGCGACCGTGCCGTCCCGGCGCTGCACGCGCAGTGCGGCCGGCGCATCGCCGGCTGGCGGTGGGGTGACGTCGGGGACGTCGGGAAGGACCGACAGCGTGGCTGTCATCGCTCTCTCCTCGCGAGCCGATGGATCCGGCGCGGGTCAGGAGCGCTGATGCGGTGCCCGGCCGGCGCCGACGGGGCGACCGCGGGTTCCGCAGCCGCCCTCCCACGGGACGCACCGGCGGCGCACCCCGACGGGGCACGCATCGAAGGCAGGTCTTCGGACTCAAGGGCGCGTCCGGCATCTCGCCCGGACCCCTACCGACCGTCGCTTCCCAGGCCCGAAGGCCCAGTGCCGTCCTCGCGGACTGACGGTTGTCGTTCCCTCTCACCGCTGCGGGGCAGTCCCGGATTCCCACCGGGTTCCCTCTTGCCTCCACCCCCGGTCACCCGGCGGCGGAACCTCCAACGGACGGGAACACTACATGTGGGGCCGGGGCTCGGACGCCAGGCGTAGATGTCGCGTCGGGCGTGTCGGGCGTGTCGCCCGGCGTGTCCGCGCTCCCGCGGCGGGACGGATACCCGTCAGGCGATCCGGCGGACGGAACCGGGCGCGGCCGGCACGGCGCCGGGGTGCAGGATGGCCGCCAGGGCCGCCACCCCCTCGACCAGCCGGGGCCCCGGCCGCACCACGAGACCGTCGCCGTCGATCGCCCAGACCGGCCGCCCCGGCAGCCGGTCCGCCACCGCGCGGGCCTGCTCGGCGGCTCCGTCCAGGTGGTAGCCACAGGGCGCGACGACCACCACGTCCGGCTCCTCCGCGGCAATCTCGGCCCAGGTGGTGGGCCCGCTGGGCCGGCCCGGGCGGGCGGACACGGCCCGGCCGCCGGCGGCGACGACCAGGTCGGGTACCCAGTGCCCGGCGGTGAACGGCGGGTCGACCCACTCCACCACGGCCACCCGCGGCCGGGGCCGCCCGGAGACCGCCGCGGCGACGGCGGCCAGCCGATCCCGCAGCCCGGCGACCAGCCGGGTCGCCCGGTCGGCGGTGCCGGTCCGCAGGCCGACCTGGACGATGGTGTCCAGCACGTCGTCGAGGGTGTGCGGATCGAGCGACAGCACGTCGGCACGGCACCCCAGATGGTCGAGCGCCTCCTGCACGGTGCCGGAGGGCAACGCGCAGACCCGGCACAGGTCCTGGGTCAGGATCAGATCGGGGTCCAGCTCGGCCATCGCGCCGGCGTGCAGGGTGTACAGGTCCTCCCCGGCCGCCGTCCGCTCGCGCACGTAGGCGTCGATCTCGCCCGGGCTCATGCCGCGGGTGTCCCGGCCGCCGACCACGATCGCCTTCTCGGTGCGCGCCGTCGCCGGCTCGTCGCACTCGAAGGTGACGCCGACGAGCTGATCCGCCAGACCTAACGCGTAGACGATCTCGGTCGCCGACGGGAGCATCGAGACCAAGCGCATGACGCGACCCTAATGGTCACCCTGGCCGTTCGGTCAGGCTCCGGCCCCGCAGATCCCCTCCCCGCCCCGTCCTTCCGCGATGGATCATCGGCCCATATGCTCCGACGTCTACCCAATCGTGGACCACCTCGATACCGAGGGAGCACCGTGGACACCCTGATCCGCCCACCGTTCTCGATCCGCCGCCGGCCGGCCCGGATCGCCGGCGTCCTCGCGGCCGCCGTGCTGCTCGCCGGCTGCGCCAACCCGGATGCGATCTCCTCCAGCACCTCGGGGGCGAGCAGCGGGTCGACGGCCAAGACCTCGCTCGTGCTGTCCGACGGGTACGACACCGCGACCTGGAACCCGCTCAACGGCGACGCGGACTACACGTCCAAGGTCTATGACGGGCTGCTGCGGCTGGCCCCGGCCGACGGCGGCGAGCCGACGCTCGTGCCCAACCTGGCCACGGCGCTGCCCCAGGCCAACGCCGACGCCACCCGGTGGACGGTCACCCTGCGGGACGGCGTCACGTTCCACGACGGGTCGCCGCTCACCGCGGCCGACGTGGCCGCGACCTACACCACGGCGATCGATCCGGTCGCCGCGGCGCCGGTCGCGTCGATGTACGACATGCTCGACACGGTCGAGGCCACCGACGACAAGACGGTTGTGTTCGAACTCAAGGAACCGTATGCGGCCTTTGCGTCCAAGCTGCTGATGGGCATCGCGCCCGCGTCCGCCCTGCAGCCGGTCGTCCCGGTCGAGCAGTCGCCGCTGAACACCACCCCGATCGGCACCGGGCCCTACCGGCTGGTCTTCACCGGGCCGGACCGCACGGTGCTGCAGGCGTTCGACGGCTACTGGGGCGGCCCGGTGCCGGTCCGCGAGATCACCATCGTCAACGTCACCGACGACAACACCAGGGTGCAGCGGATGCTGGCCGGCGACTTCGACGGCACGGTCATCCCGCCCCAGCTGGCCGCCGGCTTCCCCGAATCGGCCGGCTTCACGGTGGTCTCGAACCCGTCCGCGGACTGGCGATCGGTGGTGCTGCCCGCCAAGGACCCGGTCGCCGGCGATCCGGCGGTGCGGCAGGCGCTGAATCGGGCCGTCGACCGCACTGCCATCGTGCAGACCGTGCTGGCCGGGCATGGGATCGCCGCCAGCACGCCCTTCTCCCCCGTCTTCCGCACCTACTACGACCCGGCGGCGGAGTTCGCCGACGACCCGGACGCCGCCCGCTCGATTCTCGACCAGGCCGGCTGGGTCCCCGGCCCGGACGGCATCCGGGTCAAGGACGGGCAGCGGGCCGAGTTCACGCTGATGTACTACGCACCGGAAACCCTGCGCCGGGACCTGGCCACCGCGTTCACCGGGGACGCACTCGGGGTCGGCATCTCCGTTCGGCTCGTCGGCCTGGGCTCGTGGGACGACATCCAGCCCCGGCTAGGTACCGACGCGGTGATCTGGGGCGGCGGCGACACCCCGTACGACCCGGACAGCAACCTGTACCGGATGCTCTCCTCGAGCTTCGCCGGACAGGCCGGGTCCTACGACAACCCCGGCCAGTACGTCGATCCCACCGTCGATGCGCTGCTGGCTCAGGGCCGCAGCACCCTGGACCCCGCGGCCCGGGCGCAGCTGTACCGGCAGCTGCAGCAGGCGTACGTGGCCGACCCGGCGTTCGTCGTGCTGGCCTTCATCGACCACGTCTACGTCGTGCGCAATGACACCGGGTGGACCGGCACGACGCCGATCCTGGAGCCGCACGCGCACGGCGTCCTGTCCTGGGGTCCCTGGTGGAACATCACCGACTGGTCCCCGGCGTGAGCACCGGACCGCGCGTGACCCGCAGGGTGATCGCCGCCGACCACGAGGCGCTGGAAGCCTCACCGATCGGCCGGCGGGGACGATGGGCGGCCGCCGGCCGGCTGGCGGTGCGTCGCCTGCTGATCGCCGTGCCGATCACCGTCCTGGTGTCGATGGGCGTGTTCGCGCTGGCCGCGGTCTCGCCGTTCGACCCGCTGGCCGGGTACCTGGGTGACCGCTACCTGACCGTCGGCGTCGAGCAGGCCGCGGTGCTGCGCGAGCAGCTCGGCCTCAACCGGCCGTGGATCTACTGGTGGTGGGACTGGTTCACCGCCGGCCTGCAGGGCGACCTGGGCTCGTCGCGCTCCTACGGCCAGCCGGTCGCGACCGTGATCGGTCAACGGCTGCCGTGGACGCTGCTGTTGGCCGGCACCGCCCTGGTGCTCGCGGTGGCCATCGCCATCGGGGCCGGGGTGCGCTCGGCCGCCCGGCCCGGCGGGTTGGTCGACCGGACCCTGGTCCCGCTGGCCTACGTCCTACAGGGCATTCCGACGTTCGTGCTCGGGCTGGGTGCGATCCTGGTGTTCGCGCTGACCTGGCCGGTATTGCCGGCCGCGGGCGCGACCGATGCCACCGCGGCCGTCTCGGTCGGCCAGGTGGCTTGGCACCTGGTCCTGCCGGCATCGGTGCTGGCCATCTCCCAGGTGCCGTGGCTGCTGCTCAACGTCCGCCAGTCGATGCTGGCCGCACTGTCCGCCGATCACGTGCAGACCGCCCGCGCCCGCGGGCTGCCGCACCGGGCGATCATCCGCCGGCACGCGCTACCAGGCGCGCTGCTGCCGTTCCTGTCGGTGGTCGGCGTCCGGCTGCCCGAGCTGGTCGTCGGCGCCACGCTGATCGAGGTGGTGTTCTCCTGGCCGGGGATCGCCGCGGCCACCGTGTCATCGGCCCGGACGATGGATTTCGCGTTGCTCGCCGCACTCACCACCCTGACCACCCTGCTGGTGCTGATCGGCAACATGCTCGCCGACATCGCCTACACCCTGGCCGATCCGCGGGTGAGCGCCGATGAGCAGTGACACCACGACCGGCCGCGCGACCGGCAGGACCCGCGGCGTCGCGACCCCCGACCGGCCCCCGGTCGGGGTGAAACCGGGGGCGGCGGCCCGCGGGGTGCCGCCGCCCCGTTGGCGAGCCGCGGTCACGTGGCGGCCGGCCCGTATTCCCGGCGGTCGCCGCAGCTGGGTGCTGCCGGTCTGCGCGGGAACCCTGCTGGCCCTGCTCGCGTTCGCGCTGATCGTGCCGTGGATCGCCGACGTCGACCCCCGGGTGACCGACCTGGCCGCGGCCAATCAGGGGCCGTCGGCGGCACACTGGTTCGGCACCGACCAGTCGGGGCGGGACCTGCTGGTCCGGGTGGCCCAGGGCATGCGCGTCTCGTTGCTCATCGCGATCCTGTGCGCGGTCGTGGCGACCGTGCTCGGCTGCCTGATCGGGTTGGCCGCAGCGGCGTTCGGCGGGTGGGTCGACCGGGTGCTGATGCGCGCGGTCGACGCCCTCAATGCGATCCCGCACCTGCTGCTGGGGATCGTGATCGCGTCGATGTGGAAGGGCGCGATCGTCGCCGTGATCGCCTCGATCGCGCTGACCCACTGGACCCAGGTGGCCCGCATCGTGCGGTCCGAGGCGTTGACCGTCCGGACCCGCGACTACGTGCTGGCCGCGGTCTCCCTCGGTGGCACCCGGTGGCGGGTAATGGCCGATCACCTGCTGCCGGCGGTCGCGCCCCAGGCGGTGCTGGCCATCGCGCTGCTGCTGCCGCACGCGGTGTGGCACGAATCGGCCCTGTCGTTCCTCGGGGTCGGGCTGCCCCCGGACCGGCCCAGCCTGGGCACCCTGCTGGAGGATGCGCGCACCCGGATCCTGATCGGCCAGTGGTGGCTGCTGCTGTTCCCGGCTCTGGCCCTGATCGTGGCCACCGCGGCGACCGCCGGGCTGTCCGCGGTGGCCCGGGACCGGATGCTGCCGCGCCGGCGTACCGAGCTGGGCATCGGCGGGGTCCGATGACGGCGCCGGTCCCGCCGCCGCCGGTCAAGAGGCCGATTCCGGACCCGGCGGCCGGAGTGGCGATCCGGGGCCTGTCGGTGCAGCTCGGGCTGTCCGGCGGCCACTGGGTGCATGCCGTGACCGATCTGGACCTGGACCTGCCGGCGGGCGCCGTCACGCTGCTGGCCGGCGAGTCCGGCTGCGGCAAGTCGGTGCTGGCGGCGGCCTTGATCGGCCTCCTCCCGCCGACCGCCCGGGTCCGCGGCCGGGTCGAGCTCGCCGGACCCGACGGCCCACCGGTCGACCTGCTGTCGTTGACCGACGCCGAGCTGGCCTCGCGGGTGCGGGGCCGGCGGATCGGCCTGATGCCGCAGTCGGCGGCGACCTCACTCACCCCGACGCGGACGGTCGGCGCCCTGCTCGACGAGGCCGTGAGCACGCTCGGCGGCACCGTCCCGACCGCGCAGCTGCTGGCCGAGGTCGGGTTGGTCCCGGACCGGGTCCGCGACCTGTACCCGCATCAGCTCTCCGGCGGAATGGCGCACCGGGTGTCGGTGGCGCTGGCCCTGGCCGGCGAGCCCGACGTCCTGCTGTGCGACGAGCCGACGGCCGGCCTGGATCCGGCCAACTCCCAACGGGTCGTGCGCTTACTGGCCGACCAGGCCCGGGCCGGCCGCGCGGTGCTGCTGATCACCCACGACATCGCGGCCGCCGCAGCCGCCGCCGACCGGATCGCCGTCATGATCACCTCGCGGCTGGTCGAGGTTGGGCCCGCCGCCGACGTGCTGGCCGACCCGCTGCACGACTACTCACGGGCGTTGTGGGATGCGCTGCCCGACCGTGCTTTCCGGCCGGTTCCGGGCGATCCGCCGCCGTTGACCGACCTGCCGCCGGGCTGCGCGTGGCATCGCCGGGCCGGCGGCGCGTGCAGCGGCGTGCTGACCCTGCAGCCGGCCGGACCGCTCCGACGGGTCAGCTGCGGACCTCCCGGGGCCGGCGCGCCCGCCGCTCAGATCCAGGGGGCGTCATGACGCTGCGCGCCGCAGGGGTGGTCGCCGGGTACGGCGAGCGCACCGTGCTCACCGGGGTCGACCTGACCGTCGAACCGGGCCGGATCACCGGCCTGCACGGCCCATCGGGCAGCGGGACGTCGACCCTGGCCAAGGTGCTCGCCCTGCTCCACCCGCGCACCGGCGGCACCGTCACCATCGACGGCGAAGCGGTGCCCGGAACCGGGTACCGGGCGCCCGCGGCCTTGCGGCGTCGGGTCGGCCTGGTGTTCCAGTCCCCCCGCGCAGCCACCGATCCGCGGTGGACCCTGCGGCAGATCATCGGCGAACCGCTGCGCGACGGCCGGCGAGCCGGTCGGCGCCCGGATGTCGCCGACCTGGCCGCCCGGTTCCGGCTGACCGAGGATCTGCTCGCCCGGTTCCCGCACCAGGTGTCCGACGGGCAGCTGCAGCGAGCCTGCCTGGCCCGTGCGGTCGCGCTCGGCCCGCGCTACCTGATCTGCGACGAGGCGACCGCCATGCTGGACCCGTCCACCACCGCGACGATCGCCCACCTGGTGCGGGAGCTGGCCGCAGCCGGGACGGGCGTGCTGGCGGTGTCCCATGACCGGACCCTGCTGCGGCACTGGGCGGACGACACGCACGACATCGCCGATCTGGCCTGAGCCGTGCCGGCACGACGATCACCGACCCGCCGGCGACCGTTCGTCGCCCGGTCAGGCGTGGGCGTGCTCGTGCCGGTCGGTCAGCGACGACTCATGGGCGTGCGCGTGGGTGTGTGTCGTGCCGTCGTGGCTGTGCTGATGCTCGTGCTCGACGTGCTCGTGATCGTGCGCGTCGTGCACGTGGCTGTGGCTGGTGTCGCCGTGCGTGTGCTCGTGGGCGTGGACGTCGGGGTGAATGCTCATGGCGTGTGCTCCTCGGAGTGGTCCGGTTGATGGTCGTGACGATCGCCTGGCCGTGCCCCCGCCCGCGAGGCGCCGGGCGGCTGCAGGTGGTCGATGTGCCGCAGCGCCTCCTCCAGCAGCAGGGCCACGTGGGTGTCGTGGACGGCGTACACCGTGTGCCGCCCGCTGCGGGTGCCGCTGATCAGTTCGAGGTCCCGCAGGACCTTGAGCTGCTGCGACACCGCCGGCTGCGCCATGTCCAGCGCGTCGGCCAGATCGCCGACCGAACACGGCTCCTGCCGCAACCGGGCCAGGATGCGCACCCGGCTGGCCGTCGCCAGCGCGGACATCACCCGGGCCACCCGTTCCGCGTCCTGGACGCTGACCCCGGTCGCGCCGGTGACCCCATGCCCGGTCGCCACTCTTCTATGCTGGCATGCATATACGTGCATGTCAATCTTCCCGTATCCAGCAGGACCACCGATGACCACCGGCCGCGCCGCGGGTGGCCGTCGCCGGGCCGGGGCGGGATGGTCAGGCGGTGATCACGCAGTCCCCGCACACCGCGGCGGTGGATCCGGCCAGCCGGTAGATCAGGCAGCAGCTGCGCCGGCGGAACTCCGGGCCGGCCCGCAGGGCACCCGCCTCCACCCGCCGGTCGGCCAGCATCGCGTCGGCAGCCGCCCGCGCCGCGCCGGCCAGCTCGGGCCGCGCGGTGCCGACCAGACCGGCCGCGCTGACCGCCGCCGAGGCCACGTTGCCCCAGAGCACCCGCGGGCTCACCGAGTAGCCGAGCAGGCAGGCGCAGGTGATGGCCTCGATGGCGGATCCGGCCAGCGGGTCGGGACCGGCGCCGGCCGCCGACCCGCCCGGCGCCACCCGGGTCGGCGCCTCCGGCGTCGCAGTCGCGGACATCGACGCCGGGTCGGCAACGTCGCCGGGGACGGCGGCGACCGACAGCGGAGCGGGGCCGCCCAGCTCGTCCTGCCACCACAGGCTCCCGGCGTCGCCGGCCAGGGACACGCCCAGGGCGGTGGCGCCGACGGCGGGCGCGATCAGCCGGGCGACCAGCCCGAGATGGGCAACGGACACCGCGACCCGCAGCTCGATCCGGTCCGCCGGTCGCCCGCCGCGGGCCGCCAGGGCCGCCCGCACCCGCCGCACCCGGGCGTCCAGGGCGACGCCCGGCCGGACCAGCTGATCCAGGGGCCGCCACGGGCCGGACGGCGAGTCCGACCGGTCGTGCCGCTCGACGGCGAAGAAGGGTCCGAGCCCGGCCAGCCGGTCCAACGGCTCGGGGGGTGACCCGGGTCGGCCGGAACGGTCACGCTCCGTCGATCGTGCATGGGAATACGGCATGACATCACTCACCTCGGCGAACTCCCGTCGTCACGATGCGTCTACTACCGCCCGGCGAACGACGACCGATCGGAGACGACCGATGACCGACACCCATGACCGACCCCAGCCCCGCGTGGTGGGCTCCAACGATTCCGCGCACGCCACCGCCCTGCTCAAGATCGGCGCCCCGATCGCCTGCCCCACGTGCGGCTCGTTCACCGAACCGACCGAGCGGGGCTGGCGCTGCACCAAGCCCAGCTGTGTGTTCGCCAGCTGATCCCGACCACGCATCACGCCGACGGCGCCCCCGGATCGATCCGGGGGCGCCGTCGGCGTGTGCGGGGTCAGTCGCGGGTGAGCTTGCGGTGGGTGACCCGGTGCGGCCGGGCCGCGTCGGCACCCAGCCGCGAGACCTTGTTCTTCTCGTAGTCGGAGAAGTTGCCCTCGAAGAAGTACCACTGGGCCGGGTCGTCGTCGGTGCCCTCCCAGGCCAGGATGTGCGTGCAGGTCCGGTCCAGGAACCACCGGTCGTGGGAGATGACCACGGCGCACCCGGGGAACTGCTCGAGCGCGTTCTCCAGCGAGCCCAGGGTCTCCACGTCCAGGTCGTTGGTGGGCTCGTCGAGCAGCAGCACGTTTCCGCCGACCTTGAGGGTCAAGGCCAGGTTGAGCCGGTTCCGCTCACCACCCGAGAGCACCCCGGACGGCTTCTGCTGGTCCGGACCCTTGAACCCGAACGCCGACACGTACGCCCGGGACGGCATCTCGACGTTGCCGACCTTGATGTAGTCCAGCCCGTCGGAGACGACCTCCCAGACGTTCTTCTTCGGGTCCAGCCCACCGCGGCTCTGGTCGACGTAGGACAGCTTGACCGTCTCACCGACCTTGACGGTGCCCGCGTCCGGCTCCTCCAGCCCGACGATCGTCTTGAACAGGGTGGTCTTGCCGACCCCGTTCGGACCGATGACGCCGACGATGCCGTTGCGGGGCAGGGTGAAGGACAGGCCGTCGATCAGCACCCGGTCGTCGAAGCCCTTCCGCAGGTTGCCGACCTCGACCACGATCGAACCCAGCCGCGGCCCCGGCGGGATCTGGATCTCCTCGAAGTCCAGCTTGCGGGTGCGCTCGGCCTCGGCGGCCATCTCCTCGTAGCGCTGCAACCGGGCCCGGGACTTGGCCTGCCGGGCCTTCGCGCCGGAGCGGACCCAGGCCAGCTCCTCCTTGAGCCGCTTGGCCAGCTTGGCGTCCTTGCGGCCCTCGACCTGCAGCCGCTCGCCCTTCTTCTCCAGGTAGGTGGAGTAGTTGCCCTCGTACGGGATCAGCCGGCCGCGGTCCACCTCGGCGATCCACTGCGCGACGTGGTCCAGGAAGTACCGGTCGTGGGTGACGGCCAGCACCGCCCCCTCGTAGGAGGAGAGGAACTGCTCCAGCCACAGCACCGACTCGGCGTCCAGGTGGTTGGTGGGCTCGTCGAGCAGCAGCAGGTCGGGCGCCTGCAGCAGCAGCTTGCACAGCGCGACGCGGCGGCGCTCACCGCCGGAGAGGTAGTCGACGGCGGAATCGCCGGGCGGGCAGCGCAGCGCGTCCATCGCCTGCTCGAGCTTGGCGTCCAGGTCCCAGCCGCCGGCGTGGTCGATCTCCTCCCCCAGGGTGCCCATCTCCTCGATGAGCTCGTCGGAGTAGTCGGTCGCCATCAGCTCGGCGATCTCGTTGTACCGCGCGATCTTGACGTTCAGTTCGCCGAACGCCGATTGGATGTTCTCCAGCACCGTCTTGGACTCGTCCAGCGGCGGCTCCTGCTGCAGCATGCCGACGGAAAAGCCCGGGGTGAGGAACGCCTCGCCGTTGCTGGGGGTGTCCAGCCCGGCCATGATGCGCAGGATCGTGGACTTGCCGGCGCCGTTCGGGCCGACCACGCCGATCTTCGCGCCCGGGTAGAACGACATCGTGACGTCATCGAGGATGACCTTGTCGCCCACGGCCTTGCGGGCCTTCTTCATGGTGTAGATGAATTCCGGCACTGGGGCCATTCCTCTCGAACGCAACCTTGCTGACGATCCCGGCGCCGGCTCCGACCCGGTCCCCCGCCCGGCGCCGGCGGTCGCCGACCCCGGCTCGCGGTGCGACGCCGCCCTACAGTGTGCCGGACCCGATGGGGTGGTCACGCCCGACCGAGCGGGCGACCCCGCCGCCCCCTGGATCGGGACCTCCTGTGCGGGCACACTGGACCAAAGGTAAAGAGATGGTCAAGAAGCCGAGGGTCCGGGAGGTGGCGTGTCGCACGTGCCCCCGACGTCGATCGGCCCGGCGGTCCCCGGCTCTCCCCTCCCCGCCTGCCCGCCGCCGCCCGCCGGCGAGTACGACTCACCCGCGGTGCGCGCCCACCGGCGGTCCGAGCGGGCCCGCCGCCGGGCCGGGTGGCGCCGGGCGTGGTGGCTGCCGCCCGTCCTGGTCGCCCTGCTCTTCAGCTCGCTGTGGGGCCTGCTGCGCGTCGACCAGTGGGTCGCCGACCGGTTCTTCTGGCCGAGCAGCGGCGCGCAGTTTGTCGAGGTCGGTCCGATCGCCGATCCGGCGGCGACCGGCGGGCCGATCGCCGTGGTCGCCGGCGGTCTGAACCGCAGGAGCGGAACCGGACCCGCCCTGGCCCTGCTGCCCGCGCTGTCGGCCGACGGAACCCGGGTGTTCAGCCTGGTCTACGGCAATGGGATCAGCGACGACGACATCCAGGACAAGTTCGACGCCCTGCTCGACCGGGTGCGGCCGGGGCGGGTCGACTTCGTCGGCAGCAGCATGGGCGGGGACGTGGTGCTGCGCCTGGCCGCCCACCTGCAGCAGTCCCGCGCCGGGGCCCCGGCGGAGGCCGATGGGACGCCGGCCGTCCGGCCGGCGCCGGCAGCGGTGCCGGCCCCACGCCGCGCCGACCGGTCCGGGGCGGGGACGACCGCCACCGGGTTCGCGC
>NZ_JBMDXT010000200.1:0-12004 GCF_048594475.1 Nakamurella sp.
GCGCCACCGCCGCCCGGCGGGGGGGGGGCCGCGGCGGCCGGCGCCGCCGCCACCCCCAGCAGCGAGTCCAGGCGGGCCTCGTCGGCCAGCAGGTCGGCCGCGGCGCCGGTGTGCACGACCCGGCCGGTGTCGAGCACGACCGCGTCCCGGGCGACCCGCCGCACCAGGGGCAGGTTCTGTTCGACGAGCAGGATCGTGGTGTGCTCGGCCATCCGCACCAGCGCGTCGCCGACCTGCTCGACCAGCTTCGGGGCCAGTCCCTTGGTCGGTTCGTCGATCAGCAGCAGCCGGGCCGGGTTGAGCATCACCCGGGCCAGCGACACCATCTGCTGCTGGCCGCCGGAGAGGGTGCCGGCCCGCTGCCGGCGCCGCTCCAGCAACTCGGGGAACAACTCGTGCACGGTGTCGTAGTCGGGGTCGACGCCGGGTTGCTCGGCCAGGGCCAGGTTCTGGGCCACGGTCAGCCCGGCGAAGACGTCACGGTCCTCCGGCACATAGCCGATGCCGGACCGGACGATCCGGTGGGTGGGCCGGCCGATGAGGTCGCCCCCCTGGAACTCGATCCGGCCCGCGGCCGGCACGATGCCCAGGATCGCCTTGAGGGTGGTGGACTTGCCGACGCCGTTGCGGCCCAGCAGGGCCGTGACCCCGCCCGGCGCGACCGAGAAGTCGATGCCGTGCAGGATGTGCGACCCGGCGATCCGCACGGTCACATCCGAAAGAACCAGGATCACAACACATCTCCCAGATAGGCCCGGCGCACCTCGGGGTCGGCCGTCACTTCGGCCGGCGTACCCACCGCGAGGAGCCGGCCGTGGTGCAGCACCGCGATGCGGTCGGCCAGTCCGAGCACCACGTGCATGTGGTGCTCCACCATGCAGATCGTCATGCCGTCCCGGTTCAGCTCGCCGATCAACCGGGTCAGCGACGGCACGTCCTCCATCGCCACGCCGGCCATCGGCTCGTCCAGCAGGAGCAGGCTCGGCCGCCGGGCCAGGGCGACCGCGAGTTCCAGCTTGCGCTTGTCCCCGTGCGACAGGGCCGCGGTCGGCCAGGCGGCGCGCGCGGTCATGCCGACCCGGTCCAGCAGGCGCAGCGCCTCCTGCATGACTACCCGGGAGCCGGCCCGGCGGAACGGGTTCAGCGGACCCGGAGCCGCGGACTGCACCGCGAAACACACGTTCTGCACCGTGGACAGCCCGTTGAACAGCGACGAGGTCTGGAACGTGCGGCCCATCCCGGCCCGGGCCCGCCGCCGCACCGACAGCCGGGTGACATCCGTTCCGTCCAGAAGGATCCGACCCGAGGTCGGCCGGGCCACCCCCGAGATCATGTTGACCAGGGTCGATTTGCCCGCGCCATTGGGCCCGATGACCGCCAGCAGCTCGCCCCGATCCACGGTGAGGTCGATGTCGGCGAGGATGACGGCACCGCCGACGGAGAACCCCACTCCCTGCACCCGCACCGCGGGATCGGAGGTGGTGACCGGACCGGCCGGCGCCGCGGCGGCGGTCACCGGAACGGCGTGGGGGCCGGGGCGGTGTCGGCCGGCGCGAGTTCCTTGACCAGTTCCGGGGTGGGCGTGCCGTTGACGTCGACGAGCCTGGTCTGGAACATCGGCTGCAGCAGGGCGTGGTCCTCGGCCCGGATCGTCATGGTGCCCTTGGGGCCCTGGAACTCCCAGCCCTCCAGCGCGGTGATCATGCCGTCGACGTCGTCCGGCGACTCCTGCGCCGCGCGCACCACCATCAGCGCCGCATTGCACCCGTCCGGCGAGAACAGATCCGGCGTCTTGCCTTCCGCCGTCAGCCCGGCGACCATGGCCTTCTCCACCTCGTTGTCGGTGGCCCCGTCGAAGTAGTGCGCCAGCAGCGAGAGCTTGTCCGCGACCGGGGCGAAGACCGTGTGGGTCGGCTTGATGTCCAGGCCGGTGACGACGGTCGTCCCGTCGAACGCGCCCTGCTGGCCCATCGCCTCCCACATCTGGGTGGCGTTGGTGCCCGCCCAGGCGACGAACAGCAGGTTCGGGTCGGCGTCCGCGGCCTGCTTGGCGAACGGGACGAGATCGGTCGCGGTGGCCGGCACCAGCAGGGGAGTGACGGTGGCGCCCTCGGCGCCGAACACCGCCGATGCGGCCGCGACATTGGCCTGCCCGAAGGCGGTGTCCTGCGCGAAGATCGTCACGGTCTTGCCCTGCAGGTCGCCGATGAACGAGGCGGCGGTCCGGATGTCCTGGTACGTCTGGCGTCCCGATCGGAAGGTGTACTTGTTGACGCCGGTGATGCCGTCGGTGGCGGCCGGTCCGGAGATGAACAGCACCTGGTTCTCGGCCGCGAGCGGGGCCATCTGCAGGGCGACGCCGGACGAGGCCGACCCGGCGAGGATCGTGTAGCCCTGGCCGATGTAGTCGGTGGCGGCGGTGGTCGCCTTGGCCGGATCGCCGGCGTCATCGGCGGTGGACACCTCGATCGGCCGGCCGCCGACCGCGTTGGTCCGGTCGGTCGCGTCGGCCAGGCAGACGTTGAAGGCGTCGAGATACATCTGGCCGTACGACTGGAGCGGGCCGGACAGCGAGGTGACCAGACCGACCTTGATCGGTTCGCCGGTCGCCCCGGCGGCCGCGCTGCCCGAGCCACTTCCGCTGCCCGCCGGTGTCGTCGGGTCCGCGGAGGACGACGAGCCGGGGCTGCCGCAGGCGGTCAGCATCAGCCCCGCCGCCAGGGTGCCGGCAGCGAGACGGCCAGTGAAGCGTCGGCGACTCATGGTGAGGGTCCTCCCCGTCGAGGTCACGAATGGTGTGGCGGACAGTGATCGAGGTCGTGGAACCATCGGTGACGATGTGTCGTGACCCCGCCGAGGGTCGGGCGTGATGGTCGGCCCCGCCGGTGAGCTCCCCTCGGGCCGGTCTGGCGAGGACGCTACGCGGGCTGGGCGCCGAACCTATGTCCCGGCCGGACACATTTCGGCGGCCAAAAGTGGGTGGGCCGGCCATGCTGAACCCTCGACCGGCCGCCGACCTGGGCCGATCCGCGGTCGCGGCGGTGGGAAACCACGCAGCGATCGGGTGCTCCGTATGGTTACCGTGGCTTTAACCGCGCCGGTAGGGAACAGTAGGCCGTACCCGAGTGGAGGTGAGGTCCCGAATTGACCGTCTTCGCGCGCACCGCGTCCCATCAGGGCCGTCCGGAGAAGGTGGACGCGTGCATCGCGTACCTGCGTGATGTCGCCGTCCCCGCGATTCTGGGCATGCCGACCTGTGTGGGGATGTCCGTCCTGGCCAGCCGCCAGACGGGCCTGGCGATCATCAGCACCGCCTGGGAGTCCAAACCCGACATGCACGCCAGCGTCGTCAAGATCCGCCCGATCCGGGAGAAGACGGCCGAGGCGATCGGGGGCGGCACGGCCGAGCTCGAGGAGTGGGAGATCGCCGCGATGCATCGCCGGCACCACGCCGGCCAGGCCGTGTGTGCCCGGGTCATCTGGTTGCGGATCGAGGCCGGCCGCTTCGACGACTTCGTGTCCGAGTTCAACGCGGCGACCCTGCCGGCCCTGGACGCGACCCGCGGCTTCTGCTCGACCAGCCTGATGATCAATCCCGAGTGGCGGCGGGCCGCGGTGTCCATCGCCTACGACAGCGCCGACGCGATGGACCGGCGGATCAACGGGTCGCAGGGCCGGCGGCTGCTGGAGCAGAACGTCATCCAGGTCCGCGAGTTCGACGAGGTCATGCCCCATCTGCGCGTGCCGGACCTCGCCTCGTACTGAGCCGGGAACTCGGCCCCGAACTCCGGCCCGGAATTCGGCCCGGAATTCGGCACTGTCGGACCGATCGGCCACACTGTTGGCCGGTCGGTCGCAGGTGTCGAGGGGGGTGGCGGGGTGGGCGTGCACGTGCACCGGGCCGAGCGCGCGGACACCCTGGCCGCCGCGTTGGCCGACCTGCTGGCTACCTCGCCGGCCGACCCGTTCGCCCTCGACGTGGTGGCGGTGCCGACCCGCGGGGTCGAACGCTGGCTCACGCAACGGCTCTCGCACCGGTTGGGGGCCCGGGACGGCCGGGCCGACGGGATCTGCACGGCGGTCCGGTTCCCCGGTCCGGCGGCCCTGCTGGCCGAGCTGACCGGCGATCGCGCCGACGATCCTTGGGCCCCGGACGCCGCCGTCTGGCCGTTGCTGGCGGTCATCGACGCCGCGGCGGACGAGCCGTGGTGCGCCCTGCTCGCCGGCCACCTCGGGTACCACCCGGCCGACCCGCACCGGCAGGGGCGCCGGTACGCCGTGGCCCGCCGGCTCGCCGGCCTGTTCGCCGGGTACGCCGAGCACCGGCCGGCGATGCTCGCCGGCTGGGCCGCGGGCCGCGACACGGACGGCTGGGACGGTCCGGTGCCGGCGGATCTGGCCTGGCAGCCGGAACTGTGGCGGCGGTTGCGGGAGCGGATCGGCGGCCCGGACCCGGTGCAGGCGCTGGCCGTGGTGGAGCAGCGGCTCACCGAGGACCCGGGCGCGGTGGACCTGCCCGACCGGTTGAGCCTGTTCGGCCCGACCGCGATGCCCGCGGCGCAGGTCCGGCTGGTGTCCGCGCTGGCCGTCCACCGGCAGGTCCACCTGTGGCTGCCGCATCCGTCGCCGGCCCTGTGGGACACCGTGCGGGACCGTCTCGACGGCTCCGGCCGGCCGGTCCGCCGGGGTGCCGATCCCGTCGCCGGGGTGGTCGGCCATCCGCTGCTGGCATCCCTCGGCCGGGACGTGCGGGAGCTGCAGATCATGCTGGACGGCCGGATCGCCACCGACACCCACCATCCGGCGGCCGGTGTCGGTCCCGTCGGCGGCCCCGCCCCGACGCTGCTGGACCGGCTGCACCGCGCGCTGGCCGGCAACCGGGTCCCGGACGCGGCCGGGCCGAGCGCCCGGGCCGACGACAGCATCCGGGTGCACGCCTGCCACGGGCCGGGACGGCAGGTGGACGTCCTGCGGGACGTGGTGGTCGGTCTGCTGGCCGACGACCCGACGCTGCAGCCGGCCGACATCCTGGTGATGTGCCCGGACATCGAGGCCTTCGCCCCGCTGCTGCAGGGTGCCTTCGGGCTGGCCGAGTCGGTGCCCGGCGGTCATCCGGCGCATCGCCTGCGGGTCCGGCTGGCCGACCGGGCGCTGCGCCGGACCAACCCGTTGCTGGCCGCGCTGGAACGGTTGCTGGATCTGGCCGGCGGGCGGATCACGGCCTCCGAGGTGCTGGATTTTGCCGCGTTCGCGCCCGTCCGGCACCGGTTCGGGTTCGACGACGACGACGTCGGCACGGTGGCCGACTGGGTGGCCGAGGCCGGGGCCCGATGGGGACTGGACGCCGCGCACCGGGCGGACTACGGCCTGTCCGGTTTCGAGCAGAACACGTGGCGTGCGGCGCTGGACCGCGTGCTGCTCGGCGTCTGCATGGCGGCCGAGCCCGGCAACCGGCTCGGCACCGCGCTCCCGCTGGACGAGATCGGGAGCGCCGACATCGATCTGGCCGGCCGCCTGGCCGAGCTGGTGGCCCGGCTCGGCGCCGCGGTGGACACGCTGACCGGCCGCCACACGGTGGCCCGGTGGTGCGCGCTGATCCTGGACGCGGTGCTGAGCCTGACCGCCGTGCCGCCCCGGTCGAGCTGGCAGGTGGCCGAGGTCCGGGCGGAGCTGGCCGCGGTCGAGCGGCACGCCGCGGCCGCCGGATCGGCCGACCTGCGGCTGGATCTGGCCGACATCCGGGCGCTGCTGGCCGGTGCCCTGGCCGGCCGGCCGACCCGGGCGAATTTCCGGACGGGCACCCTGACCGTGTGCACCATGATGCCGATGCGGTCGGTGCCGCACCGCGTGGTCTGCCTGCTCGGGCTGGACGACGGCGTGTTTCCCCGGGCGGTCCGGGAGGACGGCGACGACCTGCGCATCGGCGAGCCCGCCTGCGGGGAGCGGGATCTGCGGTCCGAGGACCGGCAGCTGATGCTGGACGCGATCCTGGCGGCCACCGACAAGCTGGTCGTCACCTACTCCGGAGCGGACGAACGAACGGGCGCCCGCCGGCCGCCGGCGGTCCCGCTGGGTGAGCTGCTGGACGCCGTCGACGAGCTGGGCCCGCTCGCCGGCGGGGCGGCGGCGCGCACGGTCGTCGAGGTTCGACACCCGCTGCAGCCCTTCGATTCCCGCGCGGTGTCGGCCGGTGCGCTGGGCCGGTCCGGGCCGTTCACCTTCGACCCGGTGGCGCTCGGCGGGGCCCGCGCGCTGACCGCCCCCCGGGTGGAGCCGCTGCGGTTGGCCGCCCAACCGGTGCCGCCACCGGTTCCCGCCGCCGATCTGGAGCTCGCCGCGCTGACCGATCTGCTGGTCCACCCGGCCAAGGGGTACCTGCGCCGGCGGCTGGAGGTGGCCGTCCCGTTCGAGCAGGAGGATCCGCCGGACGACCTGCCGGTGGTGCTGGACGCCCTGCAGGAGTGGGGGGTGGGCGACCGGCTGCTCCGGGACCGGCTGGCCGGGGTGCCGGAGGAGGAGTGCCGGCAGGCCGAGTGGCGCCGGGGTGTCCTGCCGCCGGCCGCCCTGGGCCGGCGGACCCTGGAGAAGGTGCTGGCCGACGTGCGCCCGCTGGTCGACCGCACCGCCGGACTGCGGTCCGGGCCGCGGCACACGGTCGAGGTCTCGGTGGAGCTGACGGGGGGCCGGCGGCTGCGCGGCACCGTCGGCGGGTTGTACGGGCGGACCCTGGTCGCCGTGTCCTACAGCAAGCTCGGGGCCCGCGCCCGGCTGCAGGCGTGGCTGGCCTTCCTCGCGTTGACGGCGTCCGGGGGCGGGTCGGCCGGGTGGAGCGCGGTGACCGTCGGCCGCGGCCCGCACGCCCGGCCGCTCGGCGCGACCCTGCCGGTCCTGCCCGCCGACCGGGCCGGTGATCTGCTGCTGGACGTGGTCGCGCTGCACGACGCCGGGCTGGCCGCGCCGTTGCCGCTGCCGCTCAAGACCGGCGAGAAGTACGCCGATGCGCGGCGGCGCGGCGTGGACCCCGACCGCGCGCTGACCTGGGCGGCGCAGACCTGGGAGGGCTCGGCGACGTACCCCGGCGAGAACCAGGACGGGGCCAACGCACGGGTCTGGGGGCGCGACTGCTCCTTCGCCGACCTGACCGAACCGGACCGGTTCGTCGAGCTGGCCGAGCGGCTGTGGGTCCCGCTCCTGCAGCACGAGCAGCGGAGTCCGATGTGACGGCGTCGCCGCCCGACGACGCCGACGTGCCCGTCGTCCCGTTCGACGCCTGCGGCTCGCTGCCCGTCGGGACCACCGTGCTGGAGGCCAGCGCCGGCACCGGGAAGACCCATGCCATCGGCGATCTCGTGACGCGGTACATCGCCGAGGGGGTGGCCCGGCCGGAGCAGCTGCTGGTCATCACGTTCGGCCGGGCGGCCAGCCAGGAGCTGCGGGAGCGCGTCCGCGGGCACCTGGTCGCGGCCGAACGGGCGTTGGCCCGGGTCACCGGGGCCGGTTCCGCCGGTGACCCCGACCGCCGCGCCGTCCCGGTCACCCTCGACCCCGCGGCGGCCGCCCCCGCCGACCCGGTGCACCGGCTGCTGGCGGCCGGCCCTCCGGGCGAGGTCCGGCTCCGGCGGGACCGGCTGCGCGCCGCCCTGGCCACCTACGACGCCTCGACCATCCTGACCACTCACCAGTTCTGCCAGTTCGTGCTCACCGGGCTCGGGGTGGCCGGGGACGCGGATCCCGACACCGAGCTCGTCGAGACGCTGGACGACCTGGTGGTGCAGGTGGTCGACGACCTGTTCGTCGGGGCCTTCGCCCGCCGGGAACTGGAGCCGGTGTTCGACCGGACGACCGCCCTGATGCTCGCGCGCCGGGCGATCGACGACCCGCAGGCGCAGCTGGAGCCGCTGGATGCGGACCCCAAGAGTGCGGCGACCTGGCGGGTGCGCTTCGCCCGGCGGGTACGCGAGGAGGTCGAGACCCGCAAGCGCCGGCGGCGCATCCTGGGCTACGACGACCTGCTGGGCCGGCTGGCCGCCGCGCTGGAACCCGACGACGCCCCGGCCCGCGGGCGGATGCGGCAGCGCTGGTCGTTCGTCCTGGTCGACGAGTTCCAGGACACCGACCCGGTGCAGTGGCAGATCCTGGACCGCGCCTTCTCCGGCCACGCCACGATGGTGCTGATCGGCGACCCCAAGCAGTCGATCTACGCCTTCCGGGGCGGCGACGTGCAGACCTACCTGGCGGCGGCGGGCACGGCCGGCTCCGCCCGGGCCACGCTGGCCCGGAACTGGCGGACGGACGCGCCGCTGGTGCAGGCCCTGCAGCTGCTGCTGCACGACCTGGCCCTGGGCAGCCCGGAGATCCGGGTGCGGCCGGTGGCCTCGGCGCTGCCCGGCACCCGGCTGGCCGGGGCGCCGTCCGCGGCCCCGCTGCGGCTGCGGGTCGTGCGCCGGGACGATCTGCGGGCGGGGCCCGGCGAGCTCATCCCGATCGCCCGGGCCCGCGAGTTCATCGCCCGGGACCTGGCGGCCGACGTGGCCCAGCTGCTGGCCGCGGAGGCCACCTTCGGCCCCGACCGGGTCCGGGCCGGCCATGTGGCGGTGCTGGTCGGCACCCACCGGCAGGCCCGGACGGTGCAGGCGGCGTTGATCGCGGCGGGCATCCCGGCGGTGGTCGCGGGCAGCGTCAGCGTGTTCCGGACCGAGGCGGCCGACCAGTGGGTGACGCTGCTGGAGGCGGTCGAGCAGCCCCATCGGGCGGCCCGGGTGCGGGCCGCGGCCCTGACCGCGTTCGTCGGCTGGCCGGCCGCCCGGCTCGCGACCGGCCCGTCCGGCGAACCCGGGGCGGCCGGCGTTCCGGCGGGATCCGCCGCCGGGGCCGGCACCGACGCGGCGACCGATGAGCTGAGCGCGCTGATCGGGCGGTGGGCCGGGGTGCTGGCGACCCGCGGGGTGGCCGCCCTGCTCGAGGTGATGGCGGTCGAGACCGATCTGCCCGGCCGGGTGCTCGGGCAGGTCGGCGGCGAACGGCTGCTGACCGACCTGCGGCACATCGGCCAGCTGCTGCAGGCGGTCGCCGTGCAGGACGGGCTCGGCGCCGCCGCCCTGGCCGAGTGGCTGCGCCGCCGGCGGGCCGACGACGGCGCCGACATCACCGCCGACCGGGTGCGCCGGCTGGAGACGGACGCGGCGGCCGCCCAGGTGGTGACCCTGCACGCCAGCAAGGGCCTGCAGTACCCCGTGGTGTACCTGCCGTACGCGTTCGACCGGCACGTCGCGAGCGACCCGGATCTGCTGTTGTTGCACGAGAACGGCCGGCGGGTCCTCGACGTCGGCGGCCCGAACACCCCGGGCCGGTCCCGGCGGCGGCAGCAGGCCATGGCCGAGGAGGCCGGGGAGGCACTGCGGCACCTGTACGTCGGGCTGACCCGGGCCCAGTCCCAGGTGGTCACCTGGTGGGCGCCGACCGCGAACACTCCGGCGTCCGGCCTGCACCGGGTGTTGTTCGGGGACCGCGACTTCGACGGGGGCGTGCCCGACCAGGTGCGGGTGCCCAGCGACGAGGCGGCGGCGACCCGGCTCGAGGACTGGCAGCGTCGCGGCGCGCTGGTGCTCGAACGCGCCGGCATCGCGCCGGTCCCCGTGCCGCCGGTCGCGCCGGGCGCCCCGGCCGGGTTGGCCGTCGGGACGCTGGACCGCGATCTCGAGCCGGCCTGGCGCCGCGTCTCCTACAGCTCGCTGGCCGCGGCGGGGGCGTCGGGCGTGCTGCTCACCGGTCCTGGTGTCGGGTCGGCGGCGCTGTCCGGATCGGTGGCCGGTGCGGCCCCCGGCGGGCCGGCCGGATCGACGGCCGGGCCGCTCACCGGCGAGCCCGGGGTCGGCAGCGAGCCGGAGTTCACCGAGCGCACGGACGAGGAGCTCGGCGGGGTGCGACCGCCCCCGGCCGGGCCCGGCAACGGGTCGACGGATGCCGCACTGCGGGCCCTGGCCTCGCCGATGTCCGCGCTGCCGGTCGGGGCGGACTTCGGCACGCTGGTGCACGCGGTCCTGGAGACGACCGATCCGCGGGCCGCCGACCTGCTCGCCGAGGTCCGGACCCGGGCGGCCGAGCAGGTGACCCGAACCGGCTACCCGCTGGACCCCGGGACGCTCGCGGAGGCCCTGGTGCCGGTGCTGCGGTCCCCGCTGGGCCCGGCGGCCGGGGGCCGGGCCCTGGCCGACATCGACCGCCGGGACCGGCTGACCGAGCTGGAGTTCGAGCTCCCGTTGGCCGGCGGCGACGCCGGCCCGGGCGGCCGGGCGGCGGACCTGACGCTCGGCGACGTCGCGCCGGTGCTGCGCCGCCACCTGCCGGCCGGCGATCCGTTCGCCGGCTACGCCGACCGCCTCGCCACCCCGGCGTTCGCCGGCCTGCCGCTGCGCGGCTATCTCACCGGCAGCCTGGACGCGGTGCTGCGGCTGCCCGGCCCGCGGTACCTCGTCGCCGACTACAAGACCAACTGGCTGGGCGACCTGGACGCCTCGACCACCCGGGCGCCGGGCGCCGAGCCCTCGCTGTCCCTCTGGGAGTACCGGCCATCGGCGTTGGCCGAGGTGATGGCCGGGTCGGACTACCCGTTGCAGGCGCTGCTCTACACGGTGGCGCTGCACCGGTTCCTGCGCTGGCGGCAGCCCGGCTACGACCCGTCCACCCACCTGGCCGGCGTGCTCTATCTGTTCGTTCGGGGGATGGCCGGACCGCAGACCCCGGTGCTCGACGGGCAGCCGTGCGGGGTGTTCGCCTGGGTGCCGCCGCCGGCGCTGGTCATCGCGCTGTCGGACCTGCTGGACGGGGGCGTGTCGTGACCGCGGGCGGCACCGAGACCTTCGAGCGGCCGGTCGATCCGCACGACCGGCGGCTGGCCCTGGGTGCGGACGGCCTGCTCCGGGCGGCGAACGAGGCCGATGTCCTGACCGCCGCCGACGTGCACGTGGCGGCGCGGCTGGCCCAGCTGGCGGGGGAGTCCGACGACCGGGTTCGGCTGGCCGTCGCGATGGCCGTCCGCGGTGTGCGCAGCGGGTCGGTCTGCATCGACCTGGACCAGGCGGCGCAGACCCTGCAGCTGGCCGACCCGCAGGGGCCCTGGCCCGACGTGCCGGCCTGGCGGGAGGCGGTGCTGGCCAGCCCGCTGGTCGGCCCGGGCCGGCCCCTGCGCTGGGAGTTCGGCCTGCTCTACCTGGACCGGTACCGCGCGCAGGAGCAGCAGGTGCGCGACGACCTGCTGGCCCGGCACGCCCAGCCGCCGCCGGTGCTGGACGCGGCCGCCCTGGCCGCCGGCCTGGACCGGCTGTTCGCCGACCGGGACGCCGGGCAGCGCCGGGCCGCCGAGCTGGCCGCCACCGGCTGGACGACGGTGATCGGCGGCGGCCCGGGCACCGGCAAGACGACCACCGTGGCGCGCATCCTCGCGCTGCTGATGGACCAGCCGGGGCCGCCGCCGCGGGTGGCCATGGCCGCCCCGACCGGCAAGGCGGCCGCCCGGCTGCAGGAGGCCGTGCAGGCCCAGGCGGCGCAGCTGCCGCCGGCCGACCGCCACGACCTGCCGGCGTTGACCGCCTCCACCCTGCACCGGCTGCTGGGTTGGCGGCCCGGGCGCAGCCAGCGGTTCCGGCACGACCGCGAGAACCGGCTGCCCTTCGACGTCATCGTGATCGACGAGACGTCGATGGTCTCGCTGACGATGATGGCCCGGCTGCTCGAGGCGGTCCGGCCCGACGCGCGGCTGATCCTCGTCGGGGACCCGGACCAGCTGGCGTCGGTCGAGGCCGGCGCCGTGCTGGCCGATCTGGTCGCCGGGCTGACCGCCCTGAACCCCGGATCCGGGCCGAGCGGATCCGGGGTCGCACTGCTGCGCACGACCTGGCGGTTCGGTGGCGCGATCGCCGACCTGGCGGCCGCCGTCCGGGCCGGCGACGCCGACGCCGCGCTCGCCGTGCTGCGCCGGCCGGGAGAGGAGGTCGAACTGATCGAC
>NZ_JBMDXT010000201.1:0-5184 GCF_048594475.1 Nakamurella sp.
TCCCGACACCACCCATCGTGTCGCCGAACCCCTTGGCGAACGCCGTCACCGACGCGGTCAACCCCAACCCGGCCGCGATCCCGACCGAGATCGCCCCGATCATCAACGCCAGGAACGCATGCAACTTGGCATAGGTGATCAGCAGCACGATCACCGCGATCCCACCCAACGCCGCCACGATCAACTGGGTGTTCGACCCCGTCGGCACCACCGGATCAGGCGCAGCCACCAACAACGGCACAGACATCGGGCCTCCTCAGGCCTTGGGCGGTGGACGGGCCGATACCGGCCAGCAGGTCCACACGCAACATGTGAGATCGCCATCAACCGCATGAACAACATGTGTATTGCTTGTCTAGGTCGATAAAGTAGTACGAATAGTGAAAGGGGTCAAGAGGAGGGGAGAGCGGATCTTCGGAACGTGTGATCCGGGGGTGCCGGGGGCGGTCGGCCCCGGCCGACCCCGCCGGTCGCGACCAGGGTCGGCCGGGGCCGGCGGAACGAGCGGTCCGGCGACCGAGCGGGGCGCGCGGAAAGGCCCGCCGGACCGGACCGGCGCGGCGGGATCAGTTCTGGAGCAGTCCATCTCGGGTCGGCGGCGCGCCGCGCCGGCCTACCCCGGAGGTGTCCGGATCAGCCGGTACGACCGGGCATCCCGGCCCTCCCGGAGGGCGGCAGCGGGTCACCGGCGGGCCTCGCGGCCGGCCGGGCGGCGGGCGATCCCGGTCCCCGCCCGGAGGCCGGATCAGCCCAGGGCCAGCACCTGCAGCAGCCCGCGGGCCGCCTCGCCGCCCTCGTCGCGCGCGACGGCCACCGCACGCGGGACGTCGAGGTCGTCCAGCAGGGCCGCGGTGACGGCACCGCTCGCGGCGGACGACCGGCTCGGGCGGCCGGCCGCCGCGTACAGCTGCTCCAGCTCCGCGGTCGCGGCGTCCAGATCGGCCGGCCGGTACTCCCAGTCCGCGCCCCAACGGCGGTCGAGCAGCAGCAGGCGCACCGCAGCCGGCGGATGATCGCGCACGAGATCGCCGACCAGCACCAGGTTGCCCACGGACTTGGCCATCTTCCGGCCGTCGACGTGCACGGCGCCCACGTGCATCACGCGCCGCGCGAAGGGGGTCACGGCCGTCGCCGCCTCGACCATCGCCGCCTGGTAGGCGTGATGCGGGAACACCAGATCCCGTCCACCGACCAGCAGGTCGACGCCGGCGCCAAGGGTGGCCAGGGCCATGGCCGCGCATTCCGCGTGCCACCCGGGGCGCCCCCAGCCCCAGGGGCTCGGCCAGGCCGGGTGCTCGGCGGTCGACGGGCGCCAGATCGGAGTGTCGAACGGGTCGTCCCGCAGCGGATCGGCCGGGTCGTCGCCGAATTCGGACGCCAGGGCGAGCGCCCGGTCCCGGCTCAGACCGGAATCGGCGGCCGCGACGGCGCCGCGGAAGAAGACGTGACCGTCCCGCTCGTAGGCATTGCCGGTCGTGAGCAGCGCCGCGGCCAGCTGGCGCACCTGCGGGACGTGGTGCCGGGCCCGGGGCGCGTGCGCCGGCCGGCGCACCCGGAGCGCGGCCATGTCCTGCTCGAACAGGTACTCCTGGTACAGCGCGAAGTCGTCGTAGTGCCGGCCCTGGCGGCTGGCCGCCGTGGTCAGCACGTCGTCCACATCGGTGACGTTGCGGGACGCCAGGGTGTGCACTCCGACCGAGCGGAGCACCGACTCCGCCGCGTCCGCCCAGACGAAGGTCGCCGCGTGGCCGAGGTGCGTGACGTCGTAGGGGGTGATCCCGCAGACATAGACCCGCGCCGGGCTGACCATCGGCAGCGGCCGGCCGGCCAGCCGCAGCCGGGCGCTCGGCTCGTCGGCGCTCGCGCCGGCCGGGAACCGCCCGGCCAGACCGACCACACCCGACGACGTCTGCGCACTCACGGTCATCCGGTCATCATGCCCGCGCGGCCCGACCCGACCAAGACGGCGAGCCGACCGGCCGGACCGGCCGGACCGGAGAACGACGGACGCCCCCGCGCGGGGCACGGGGGCGTCCGATCCCTGACGGTCACGGCGCCCCCGGCGCCGGTCAGGGCGCCGCGTCAGTCGGCGACACCCGGCTGGGCCTCGGCCAGCTCGTCCGCGGCGCCGGGGGAACCGGCCAGGAACCGGTAGGCCAGGCCGGCGATCGCCGCGCCGACCAGCGGCGCGACCCAGAACAGCCAGAGCTGGGTCAGCGGGGTGCCGCCGACGAACAGCGCCGGGCCGGTGGAGCGGGCCGGGTTCACGGAGGTGTTGGTGACCGGGATCGAGATCAGGTGGATCAGCGTCAACGACAGCCCGATGGCGATGCCCGCGAACTGCTGCGGCGCCCGGCGATCGGTGGCCCCCAGGATCACCAGCAGGAAGATCGCCGTCAGCACCACCTCGACGACGAGAGCGGCGGCCAGGGAGTAGCCCTCGGGCGAGAAGTCCCCGTACCCGTTGGTCGCGAAGGCGCCGGCCTGGGTGTTGTCGACGGTGAAGCCCGGCTTGCCGCCGGCGACGACCCGCAGCAGCCCGGCGGCCGCGACGGCGCCGGCCACCTGGGCCAGCACGTACGGCAGCAGGTCGGCCGCCGGCAGGCGCCGGCCGAGCACCAGGCCCAGCGAGACCGCCGGGTTGAAGTGCCCGCCCGAGATCCGGCCGACCGTGTAGACCATCACCAGCACGGTGAGGCCGAAGGCCAGGGAGACCCCGAGGAAGCCGATGCCGACATCGGGGATGCCGGCGGCGAGCACGGCGGCGCCGCAGCCGCCGAACACGAGCACGAAGGTGCCGATGAACTCGGCGACGAGACGATGGATCAGGGGCATGGCGGTTCCTCACGGAGATGGGTGGTCGAGGATGACCGCGAACGACGTTGTCGGGGCCGGCCCGCACACCGCGGTCCCGGCCACCGGGCCCCTCGGTGACGCCGAACACCGTAGGTGATCACGGTGACGAACCGGCTGCCGCGGGCCGGATGTGGCATCGGATCACCCCATCGGCGTCATCCACCCGTGATCTGTTCGCCATACCGGTTCGGAAAACGTGACGGACAATGCACGGATGACCGACACCGACGCCGCCCTGGACGTCAGCCTGGATGCCGTCACCACCTCCGCCGACGGCGAGGTCCACCGGCTCGAGGGCGCCACCGTCGCCGACGGGATCGACGCCGTCGCCCCGCTGCACGAGGTGCACCACACGAACGGCAACTTCCCCGGGATCGGCGACTACGCCTTCCTCTCGGACTGCGAGGCGAACTGCCTCATCGCCCCGTCGGGAGCGGTCGAGTGGATGTGCGTCCCGCGGCCCGACAGCCCCAGCGTGTTCACCGCGCTGCTGGACCGGGCCGGCGGGTCGTTCCGCGTCGCACCGTTCGGTGTCGCGGTCCCGGCCGCGCGGCGCTACCTGCCCGGCACCCTGGTGCTGGAGACGACGTGGCAGACGCCGACGGGCTGGCTGGTGGTCCGGGACGCGCTGATCATGGCCGAGTGGCACAACACCGACGAGCGGTCCAAGACCCACCGCCGGTCCCCCACCGACTACGACGCCGCGCACGTGCTGCTGCGCACCATCAAGTGCGTCTACGGCAACGTCGACCTGCAGATGACGTGCGAGCCGGTGTTCGATTACGCCCGCAAGGGCGCGAAGTGGACCTACCCGCGCAAGGACTATTCCGAGGTGGTGGCCACCGCCAAGGGACAGCCGACGCTGCGCCTGACCAGCTCGCTGCGCATCGGCCTGGAGGGTCGCACCGCGCTGGCCCGGACGAAGATGCAGCGGGACGAGGTGCACTACGTCAGCCTCGCGTTCTCCGACCTGCCCGGTCCGGCGGACACCGCCGAGGCCGAGGACTGGATGTGGCGGACCGGCGAGTACTGGCGGCAGTGGCTGTCCCAGGGGACATTTCCCGACCATCCGTGGCGGGCGTACCTGCAGTCGTCGGCGCTGGCGCTCAAGGGCCTGTCCTACGCCCCGACCGGGGCCCTGCTCGCCGCGGCGACCACGTCCCTGCCGGAAACCCCGGGCGGGGAACGGAACTGGGACTACCGCTACACGTGGATCCGTGACTCGACCTTCGCGCTGTGGGGCCTGTACACGCTCGGGTTCGACCGCGAGGCCAACGACTTCTTCTATTTCATCCACGACGTGTGCCGGGACAACCCGAACGACCTGCAGATCATGTACGGCGTCGGCGGTGAGCGGCATCTGGAGGAGGGCACGCTCGACCACCTGACCGGCTACGACGACGCCCGGCCGGTCCGCATCGGCAACGGCGCCTACAACCAGCAGCAGCACGACGTCTGGGGCGCCCTGCTGGACTCGATCTACCTGCACACCCGGTCCCGTGAGCAGATGCCCGAGGAACTGTGGCCGATCGTGATCGCCCAGGTCGAGCAGGCCGCCGCGCACTGGCGGGCGCCCGACCGCGGGATCTGGGAGGTGTGGGGCGAGCCGCGGCACTTCACCGCGTCGAAGATCATGTGCTGGGTGGCGCTCGACCGGGGCGTCCGGCTGGCCACCCTGCACGACTCGCCGGAGATCGCGGCCAAGTGGCAGAAGATCGCCGACGAGATCCACGCCGACATCCTGGCCAACGGCGTCGACGACCGTGGGGCGCTGGTCCAGCGTTACGGGGACACCGCCCTGGACGCCTCGCTGCTGCTGGCCCCGCTCGTCCGCTTCCTGCCGCCGGACGACCCGCGGATCCGCGCGACGGTGCTGGCCATCGCGGACGAGCTGACCCACGACGGGTTGGTCCTGCGGTACCGCGTGGAGGAGACCGACGACGGCCTGGCCGGCGAGGAGGGCACCTTCACGATCTGCTCGTTCTGGCTGGTCTCGGCCCTGGTCGAGATCGGCGAGGAGGAGCGGGCGCACTCGCTGTGCGAGCGCCTGCTCTCGCACGCCTCGACGCTGGGCCTGTACGCCGAGGAACTGGACCCGGTCAGCGGCCGGCACCTGGGCAACTTCCCGCAGGCGTTCACCCACCTCGCCCTGATCAACGCGGTCACCCACGTCATCCGGGCCGAGGAGCGACGCCGCTCGCACGGGTTCGCGCCGGCCAACCGGCAGGCCTGATCGGGCGCGGATGAGCCCGGCGGCGAGAACACGGGTTGTGTCTGATCCTCGCGCGAGCGTCCGCCCGTCTCAGCGGTCGACCCGCGCGAGCCATG
>NZ_JBMDXT010000202.1:0-16181 GCF_048594475.1 Nakamurella sp.
GACTCGGCCGGATGCGAGGAACGGCGCTCCCGGTACATCCGCACCGCGCGGTCACGGGTCTCCTGGTCGTACTGACGTGGTGCTGGCATGGCTCGATTCTCCTTGCGAGATCAGAGCCTGCAGCAGATCCAGGACATCTCACATCGACGCCTGCGCCGGTCGTCGCCGACCTGCGCAGGCGTCGTGTGGTAGAGATTCTCAATGGACCAAGCGGACATTGATCGGATCGCGGACGCGGTGGTGCAGAGGCTGCGGAGCCCGGAGTTCCGGTCACCGCCCCGGCCGTTGTACGCGGCGGTGCGCAACGTGGACGCGGGCGGCGCGGTGTACGCCGTCGGCCCGAAGATGTTCACGCACATCACCAGCTGGGCGATGTACGGCGCCATGGTCGCCGCGGGGCTGGTCCCGGACGCGTCGCAGATCGTGAACTTCGGGCAGGCCGAGATCAACAGCATCCGGGCCGCGACCGGTGCGTGACCTTCAGATCACCACGACCGGCCCGATCGTCGACAAGGTCAACTACGTCGGCGCGTCGCTGACGGTCGACAGCGTGACCTATCCGGCGCGGATGCGCGGACGGGGGAACTACACCTGGTTCCTGCCGAAGAAGCCGTACAAGGTCAAGCTGGACAAGTCGACGGCGATGTTCGGCTTCCCCAAGTCCAAGGACTGGGCGCTGCTGGCGAACATGCTCGACGAGTCCAACATCCGCACCGCGGTGGCCTACGAGATCGGCCGCCGGATCGGCCGGTGGGCGCCCCGGTCGGTGTTCTGCGAGGTGACGCTCAACGGCTCGTACCAGGGCCTCTACCAGTTCATCGAGTCGGTCGAGGTGCAGCCGGGCCGGTTGGAGATCCGGGAGATGTCCGGCGGCGACACCGGCGGCGCGGCGCTCACCGGGCCCTACGTGCTCGAGCAGGACGCCTACTTCGTCGATCCGGGCTGGATCACCCCGCTGGGCAACGAGATGAACTACGACGTGCCCGACGTGGTGGGTGTGCCGCAGCAGGAGGCGTACATCCAGAACTGGATCAACAGCTTCGAGCGCCTCCTGGTCACCGGCGACGTCGCCTGGCTGCAGTACGCCGATCTGCCCTCCTGGGCCGACTGGTACCTGCTGCAAGAGCTGACCAAGAACTACGACAGCCAGTGGTACAACAGCTGCAAGTTCTACAAGGACCAGGGCGAGCCGGGCCGGGTGGTGCTCTGGCCGCCGTGGGACTTCGACCAGTCGTCGGGCGGGTGGGGCGCCCAGCAGATCCCGCGCAGCGGCTGGTGGACCCGCCAGCAGCGCGACCAGCGCAACAACTGGCTGATGTACGCCGTGCGCTCCCCGGTCTTCGCCGGGCTGCTCAAGCACCGCTGGCAAACCATCTTCCTGCCGGCGCTGGCCGATCTCGACGCCTACATCACCACGCTCGCGGACGACCTGCGGGAGGCTCAGGTGCGCGATCGCGCCAAGTGGTTCGGCCGGCCGCCGGCGCTGCACCACACGGCGCCGTTCATCTCGTCGTGGCTCACCGTGCGCAAGGGCTGGCTCACCACGAATCTGTGAGTGAGCCGGCGCCTGCGGATGCTCCCCCGGTTGGACTCGAACCAACAACCGTCCGATTAACAGTCGGATGCTCTGCCAATTGAGCTACGGAGGACCGTTCGCGGCCAGCACGCAACCGCGGCAGCAAGGATAACCCACCGGAGCGGGTTGTCGAACCGCCCTCCCTGCCGCCGTGCGCCGCGGCCCGCTTGCCCGGGGCTCCGCGAGGCCGGCCGGGCCGGTGCGGCACCGGCGCGGTCAGGTCAGGTCGCCGGGCGAGGGCCGGCCCAGCCCGGACGAACGGACGCCCGGACGACCGGCAACGGCCTGGGCGGCTCGCCGACCACCGCACCTGGCGGCCCTCACCCCCAGATGGCGACGGCGTCCGGCCCGGGCGGTCTCCGACGCCGCCTCGCCACCATCGGGGGCCGACGACGCCGACAACGCCGACACCCGGGACGCCCAGAGCCGGTCCACCCCGGGCGACCGGGCACCCGACCGGCAGCGGCACCTAGCCGCGATTCCGTAGCCGAGCCGCGGTCGCGCCGACCGGCGTCACCCTCGCTCCACTCACCCCACCGATCCGGCCGGACCGCCCCGGAGCGCACCAGAGCCGGCCCGGGCCGGCGAGCACCGGACAGGACCCGCAATAGGGCGCCGCACCACGCCCCCCAACCCGCCGTCCCCCGCCACGCGACCCGGAGAACGCCGGGGCCGACCACGTCACGGCCGCGCGTCGCGGGAGCCGGGCCGAACGCGTGGCATCATGGAGTCAGACCCCCGGCGTTGGGACGCCGGGGGTCTTCGCTTCCCCCGACATCCCGATCAGAGACGTACGAGAACCCGCACGAGAAGAGGCACCACCATGGCCATTCCGTCCCGCTGGCGGCGCCGGACCGCGGCGTCCGGCCCGAATTCCGACCGCATCGGTTCCATGTCCGACACCCGGGGCGCCGTGCTCCACCTGTGCCGGTATCCCGAGAAGTGTTGCATCACCTGCGATCGCCATCGCGACAGGTGCGCGCACCCGATCGGCCGCGCCTCCTGGTGAAGCCCGGCTCCCGCCGGAGCCGTTGAGCGTCAACCGCTCTGGGCCCGAGCCTGGTCGGCCCCCGCGAGCCGAACCCGCCCGGGCCGGGCCGGCGGACGGCTCAGCCGGTCCCGATCGGTCGCCCGGCGATTGGCCGGCGCGACGGTAGGGAAGACTGTGTGCACCACGCCGGGTGAGCCCGGCGCGGGTCGCATCGATCAGGAGGTTCCATCATGGTCCGCCTCGTGCTGGGCATCGGCATCGGCTACGTCCTCGGCTCCCGGGCGGGCCGGGAGCGCTACGATCAGATCAAGCGGTGGAGCTCCAAGGTCGCCGACCATCCGGCCGTGCAGGGCGCCGCCGGGTTCGTGCAGGCCAAGGTCAGCAGCGTCTTCACCAAGGACTGACCGGCCGGTCCGGACGCACCCCGGCCGGCCCGGCGGGTCACTTCTCCAGGGACACCCGGCCGCGGCCCTTAGGCCGGTGCACGTCGACGCCCCCCATCAGGGCCACGCCATTGATCCGGACGACGGGGCCGCCCGGCGTGCCCTGGACCCGGGCGTTGTCCTCGAACGACCCCATGAAGCCGATGCCGTTGACGATGACGGTCACGTCGTCGGGCACCACGATGTCGACTCCGCCCATGATCGCCACCGCGGTGATCGTCACCTGGGACTGCGCGAAACGCGCTTTGGTCAGATCGATATCGACGCCGCCCATGATCGCGACGGCGGAGAACTGGGCCGGCACGACCCAGTTGCCGGCCCGGGTCGCCCCGGACATGATCCCGATCGCCACGCTGGAGGTCGGGGTGCCGCCGACGCGGGCCATCCCGGAACCGGCCGGCTGAGCGGCGGCCATCGCGTCCGCCGGCGCCGGCCCGACCGGGGCCGGTCCCGGCGGCACCAGGTCACGGTGCCCGGGCAGGTCCCAGGTCAGCGGCTCCAGCTCGCGCAGGGTCTTGGTCCGGTACAGCGTGTCCAACCGCTCCTGGAACTCGGTGGGCGTCAGCCGCCCCTCCTCCATTGCGGTCTGCAGGGTCTGCGCGACCGCGGCCCGATCGTCGTCGGAGGCCCGCAGCTTGCCCGGGTCGAAAGGTTGTTCGGCGTCCTGAGTCATCGCCGCCGAGTCTAGGACCGCGCTGAACCAATCAGGCTCCCCCGCCGCCAGATCGCCCGCGCCCGGTCCCACGACGCCCACGGCGGCCTCACACGCTCGGCCGACCAGGACCCGCGCCCGGACCGGTCAGGCCGGCATCGTGGCGGCCAGCTCGGCGGCGACGGCGACCACCGCGGCGGCGAAGCCGGGGGCGAAGGGGTCGGCGCCCGGATCCAAGCGCACCTGCCGGGTCAGGCCGTCGCGGCCCGGCACCCGGCGCAGCACCACCCAGCCGCCGGCCCCCGGGTGCGGCAGGTGCCGGCTGGCCGCCACCGAGCGCCGCACCCGCTGGTGCACCACGTCGGTCAGCCCGCTGCGAGTGGCCAGCCCGAACACCAGCTCCGGCTCGTCCACCAGGACGTCGACCGCACCGTCCGCACCGTCCCCGTCGGGCAGGGACCCGACCACGCGGGTCGGGATCACCGCCAGGACGCGGGCGGTCAACCGGGCCCGGGCGACCAGCTCCCAGCCGATCCGGTGCACCGGCCCGGCCGCGCCGTCGGCACCGGCCCCCGCGCTCCCGGCGGATCCGGACCCGGCATCCGGGCCGGGCACCACCCACAGGCCGAACCGGCTGACCGCGAGCAGCCGGCCGTCGTCACAGGGCGCGGTCACGTTGATCCGCTCGTCCGGGTCCAGGGCCGAGCGCAGGGCGTCCGGCAGCGGCCGGCGGCGCCGGAACAGGGCCGGGCTCACGGCTGCGCCCAGGCCTGGTCGATCGCGGCGGCCCGCTGGGTCAGCGCGAGCCGGTACCGGGTGAACTCCAGCAGATCGGCGTTGAGCGCCCGGGCCTGGTCCCGGTCGCCGGACGCCTCCGCCCGCTGCAGCGCCGACCGCAGCTGCAGCTCCTGCCGTTTGGCCTGCCGCTCGGCCAGCCGGGCGATGATGCCGCCGGCGTAGTGCGCGTCGACCTCGTCGGTCAGCCACTCCGGCCGCTCCACGGCCAGCTCGGTCACCAGCGACCGCAGCCGCCCGTCCGGCAGCTCCCCCCGCACGTCGTCCACCCACGGCGGCCCGGTGCGCTCGCCACTGGGGCCGCCGGCGGCCTGGATCGCCTGGTGCACCCGGGCGTAGGCCGGGGCGCGGAACATCTCCGGCTCGAGCATGCCGTACCCGCCGGCGACCAGGGCGGGCTGCTGCAACGCCAGCTTGAGTGCCTCCCGTTCGGCCTTCAGCTCGCGGTCGCGCGGGTCGGGCCACCCGCCGTCCGGCGGCGTCCCGTCCGGATCCGGCGGTTCCTCCGGGTCCGGGTCGCGGTCGGGCTCGTGCCGCCCGCCCGCGCCGGGACCCCGATCCGTCCGGTGGTCCGACCGCCGGTCGGTCCACCGATCGGAGCGATCCGAACGATCGGGGCGATCCGGCCGCTCCGACCGACCGGCGCCGGCCCGCCGCTCGGCCCGGGGGTCGCCGCCCCGGTCCGGCCGGGCCTCCGACCGCCCGTCACCCCGCCCGTCCGCCCGGTCGTCCGGCCGGCGCGGGTCGGACCGCTGGCCGTCGGGCCGGCGCCGGTCCGCGCTTTCCTCGGCGCGCGACCGGGCCTGCGCGGCCCGGCGCACCCGCATCCGGGTCTCGTCGATGTCGGTCCCGGCGTGGAGGGCCAGCGTCTTGGCGAACCGGTCCCGCAGAATGTCGTCCTTGATCCGGGCGACCAGCGGGATGCCGGCGTTCAGCGCGGCGTACTCCCCCTCCGCGGTGTCCAGGTTGAACTGCTCGACGGCGTGCTGGATGGCGAACTCGAACAGGTTCTTGGCCGAGCCGACCAGCTCGCGCAGCGCCTCGTCGCCCCGGGCCTGCCGCAGCTCGCACGGGTCCATGCCGCCGGGTTCGACCGCGACGTAGGTGTTGGCCGCGAACCGCTGGTCCGACTCGAACGCCTTGAGCGCCGCCTGCTGGCCGGCCGCGTCGCCGTCGAAGGTGTAGACGACCATCCCGTCCTTGGCCCGGATACCGCCCGGGCCGGCCTGGGTGTCGAGCAGGTACCGGCGCAGCACGGTGATGTGCTCGTCGCCGAACGCCGTCCCGCAGGACGCGACGGCGGTGGTGATGCCGGCCAGGTGCATCGCCATGACGTCCGTGTAGCCCTCGACGACGACCACCTGCCGCTGCTTGATGATGTCCCGCTTGGCCAGGTCCAGGCCGAACAGCACCTGCGACTTCTTGTAGAGCGGCGTCTCCGAGGTGTTCAGGTACTTGGCCTGGATCCGGTCGTCGTCGAACAGCCGGCGGGCGCCGAAGCCGACGACGTCGCCGGCGGCGTCCCGGATCGACCAGAGCAGCCGCCGGTGGAACTGGTCGATCGGCCCGCGCTGGCCCGGCCGGGCCACCCCCGCCTTGTACAGCTCGTCGATCGAGAAGCCCTGCGCGGTCAGCGCCTTGACCAGCTCGTCCCAGCCGTCGGGCGCGTACCCGCAGCCGAAGTGGGCGGCCGCGGCGGCGTCGAACCCGCGTTCGGCCAGGAAGTCGCGCGCGATCTGTGCCCCCGGCGTCTGCAGCTGGTCGGCGTAGAACGCGGCGGCCGCCTTGTTCGCGGCCAGCAGCCGGGAGCGGGTGCCCCGCTCGGCGCGGGTGGACGTGCCGCCCTCGACCATCGTCAGCGTGATGCCGGACCGGTCGGCCAGGGCCTGCACGGCCTCGTTGAACGTCAGGTGGTCGATCTCCTGCAGGAACGAGAAGACGTCGCCGCCCTTGCCGCAGCCGAAGCAGTGGTAGAACCCGCGGGCCGGGCTGACCTGGAACGAGGGGGTCTTCTCGTCGTGGAACGGGCACAGGCCCTTGAGGTTGCCGCCACCGGCGTTGCGCAGGGCCACGTACTCGCCGACCACCTGCTCGATGCGGCTGGCGTCCCGGACCCGCTCCCGATCAGCGTCTGAGATCCGTCCGGCCACCAGGCGAGTCTAGGTCCGCCGCGCACCGGCCCCCGACCTGTCCACAGGCGCGGGCTCAGGGGTCCGGATCAGCGCCCCAGCCGGTGGTGCCGCGCGATCGCCTGCGCGTCGGTCAGCAGGCTCACCTGATCGAGCACCACCCGCAGCCGCCCGGCGTCGTCCGCCGCCCGCCGGTACTCCCCGGCGAACAGCGGGTCGAGCGCCTCGACCCCCCGGTCGGCGGTCGCCAGCACCAGCTCGGTGAGCAGCTCCTGCTCCCGCTCCTGAATCCGGATCCGGCCCGGGTCGGCCATCACGTACCGGCCGGCCACCGCCTTGAGCAGCGCCACCTCGGCCCGGAGCAGCCGCGGGACCTGCAGGTCGGCCCGGTACCGCAGGAGCGGTCCTGGTCCCGCGGCCGACCGGGTGGCCGCGATCGCGCCGGTGCAGAACCGGCCGGTCAGCTCGCTGGTCATCGCCTTGACGGCTGCGTCGGCGGCCGGGCCGGGCGGCTGATCCCGGCCCACCCGCAGGCTCGCGGCCACCGCCGGCAGGGCCAGCAGGTCGTCCAGCACCTCGCGCAGGTCCGCGGCCGACTCCTCGGAGTAGGGGCCGGCCGCCGCGCAGACCGCGTCCCGCTCGTCCGGATCGGTCAGCCGGGCCAGGTCGATCCGGCCCGAGCCGACCCCGTCCTCGACGTCGTGGACCGAGTAGGCGACGTCGTCGGCCCAATCCATCACCTGGGCCTCCAGGCAGCGCTGCCGGCCCGGCGCCGGCGCCCGCACCCAGTCGAACACCGCCCGCTCGTCGCCGTAGACACCGAACTTGCCGCCGCCCGCCGGCCGCGGCCACGGGTACTTGATCACCGCGTCCAGGGCGGCCCGGGTCAGGTTCAACCCGCCGGGCGCACCGTCGGCGGTGGCGATCTTGGGCTCGAGCCGGCACAGCAGCCGCAGGTTCTGCGCGTTGGCCTCGAACCCGCCGGCGGCCCGGCCGACCCGGTCCAGCGCGACCTCCCCGTTGTGCCCGAACGGCGGGTGGCCGATGTCGTGGGCCAACCCGGCCAGGTCGACCAGATCGGCGTCGCACCCGAGCTGGGCACCGATCTCCCGGGCGATCTGCGCGACCTCCAGCGAATGGGTCAGCCGGGTGCGCGGCACCCCCTCCTCGTCGGGGGCGACGACCTGGGTCTTGCCGGCCAGCCGGCGCAGCGACTTGGAGTGCAGCACCCGCGCCCGGTCCCGGGTGAACGGGCTGCGCCCGCCGGCGTCCGCGGCACCGGGCAGCGCCGCCGTCTTCGGGTCCTCGGCCAGCCGCCGGGCGAGGTCGGCCGGCCCGTACCCGGTGGGCACGAGCGTCACGGCGCCCATCAGCACGCCCCCATCAGCCGAACACCGCCATCAGAACACCGGAGCGCTCAGCCCGGACGGCCCGCCGGTGAGGCGGTAGTACAGGACGCCGAGCGTCTCCCGCAGCCGGTAGTCGTTCTGCACGGCCGGTTCGACGGCCGGTCCGTCGCGGACCGGGGACGTCTGCACCGTCCAGCCCAGGTCCCGGGCCATCAGGGCGGACCGGGCCGAGTGGGGCGGATCGGTGACCAGGACGACCGACGACCAGCCGCGCTCGGCGAGCACCGGCTCCGCCGCGCGGAGGCTGGCCACGGTGTCACCCCCGGTCCCGACGGCGGTCAGCGCCGACTCGTCGATCCCGGCGGCGACCAGGTAGTCAAGGCCGGCCTGACCCTCGGTGGTGCGGTCGTCGGGCTGGCCGCCGCCGACGGTGACGATGTGCGCGGCCACCCCGTCCCGGTACAGCTGGGCGGCGTGGTCCAGACGGGCCCGGAACACCGGGGACGGCCGGCCGTCGTACTGCGCGGCCCCGGGCACCAGGATCGCGTCCACCCGGGTTTCTACCGCACCGTCGGCCGCGGCCGGCAGGTCCTGCGCCCCGATCTGACCGACCCGGATCCAGGTGCCGGCCACCACCAGCAGGCCGATGAGGACGGCCCCGCCGAGGTATCGCAGCGCCGTCCGCACGCCGGTGATCATGCCAGGCCGGTGTGACTCACTCCGGCCCGACGGGGGCCGCTTGTACGGTCGGGGCATGCCGACGACGCGCCGCCGACCCGGGGCGACGCTCGCCCTCACCCTGCTGACCGCCGTCACCGTGGCGTCCTGCGGGCAGGTGGGCGGCACCCCGACGGCCGCCGGCGGCGGGACGTCGGCCGCTCCGTCCGGGCCGTCCGGGCCGGTCTCGACCCCGGGCCCGGCGACGGGAGCGTCCCCGTCGGGGTCCTCCTCGGCAGCCACGACGAGCGGCGCCCCGAGCACGGCCGAACCGGACGCGGGCGGCACCGTGGGCGCGGACGGCATCGGCGACCCCTACTACCCCACCGCCGGCAACGGCGGGTACCAGGTCGACCACTACGACGTGGTCCTGACGTACGACCCGGCCGGCAACGACCTGACCGCGACGACCACGATCACCGGCAGCGTGACCGCCGATCAGGGCCTGACCCGGTTCAACCTGGACCTGCAGCCGAACCTGACGGTCAGCGCGGTCACCGTCGACGGCACCGCCGGCACCTTCGCCCAGGAGGATGCCGAACTGGTGATCACGCCGGCCACCCCGCTGACCGCCGGCGCCCCGCTGACCGTCGCGGTGACCTACGCGGGCCGGCCCGAGCTGGTCGGCGGCGGCACCGCCGGCCTGGGTGACGGCGGCTGGTTCCGCACGGACAGCGGCGGCGCGTTCGCGGCCGGCGAGCCGACCGGCGCCTCGACCTGGTACCCGGTCAACGAGCATCCGCGGGACACCGCGACATTCGCGGTGACCGCGACCGTGCCCGACGGCTGGCAGGTGATCTCCAACGGGGTGAAGGCGGCCGATCCGCCGGCCGCGCCGGCCGGGTGGACGACGACCCGGTGGGAACTGGACACCCCGGTCGCGTCCTACCTGAGCACCATCTACATCGACAGATTCACCGTCGTCGAGGGCACCTTGTCCGACGGCCGGCCGATCGTCTCGGCCGTCGGGCCCGGCTCGTCCGCCTCCGCCACCGACCTGGCCCGCCAGACCGGGCCGGTGGTCGACGTCCTGTCGGACCTGTTCGGCCCCTACCCGATGCCGGCCGCCGGGGGCATCTTCATCAGATCGACCACCGGGTTCGCCCTGGAGACGGCGACCCGGCCGGTCTACACCACCGGGGTGGACGACCTGTCGGTGGTGGTCCACGAGCTGGCCCACCAGTGGTTCGGCGACGACGTCACCGTCGAGAGCTGGTCGGACATCTGCCTCAACGAGTGCTTCGCCTCCTACGCCGAGTGGCTGTACGCGGAGAAGGTCGACGGGCGCAATCTCGACGCCCGGTGGAAGCAGACGATCGCCGGGTCGGGGCAGAACCCGGCGTACTGGTCCTCCCCGCTGGTCGACATGGGGCCGGGGAACGAGTTCACCCGGGTCTACGACCGCGGCCCCGTCGCCCTGCACGCGCTGCGCAACGAGATCGGCGACGACACGTTCTTCCGGCTGCTGAAGGAATGGCCGGCCACCTACGGTGGCCGGAACGCCTCGTTCGACGATTTCGAGGCCTTCGTCAACCAGCTCGCCGGGCGCGATTTGACCGCGTTCATGGACGCCTGGTTCCGCAGCGAGACCCGCCCGCCGGGGCAGTACCTCTACCCGGGCGACCTGGGCAACTGATCCCCGCCCGGCCGGCGAACCGGTCAGAACGGCTGCAGCCCCGCCCGGGCCAGGGTGAACCCGTGGCCCTCGGTGTTCGTGCAGGTCACCCCGGTCGACTCGACGTCGCACCGGACGTCGCCCAGCGTCACCGTGGTGCCGTACGGCGTCGGGTCGGGCCAGGTGAGGCCGTCGAAGACGTCACCCCGGCACGACGACGCCTGTGACGGCCCGGTGGCGTCCAACCGGACGATAGGACCGCGCGCGGCCGGGCACCGCTCGTCGCCCAGATCGAAGTCGTACTCCTGGATCGTGCAGGCGAACCGGCCGTCCGAGCGGGCACACCGGATGTTCCCGGACGGGGTGATCAACAGGTCCGCGGCGCCGGCCGGGGCCACCGTCGACGCATCGGTTCCGCCGGGCCCGGCGGGTGCGGCCGGTCCGCTCGTCCCGACGCCGGGCGGACCCTGGTAGACGTTGAACCGCCGACCGCCGAGGTCGCAGGATCCGACGACGTTGCTCGGCGGCAGCGTCGGATCCCAGTGCACGCCGGTGCAGTACCACCCGTCGCCGAAGTCGACGAGCGCGATCGTCCCGCCCCGCTCGCCCGGCCACTGCTCGTTGCGCCGCCACTGGGCGACCATCTCGGCGCAGGTGAAGGCCGGATCGAGCGGTTCGATCCAGCCCGGAGCCGCCGCCGGCCAGGTCAGGTCGAGAACGCAGCTCCCGCCGTCCGCCGCCGTTCCCGACGACCGCGGGTCGGCCGCCGGGGTCGGACCGGGCGTGGTCGGGGCCGTCGAACCGGGCGTGCTCGGGACCGCCGGCACGGGCGTCGGACCGGCCGGGCCGGACGCGGGCGCACCGGCCGGATCGGGATTCGCGGCCGCCGCGGCCGTGACCGACGCCTCGGGCCGGGCCCGGCGGGCCCAGATCACCCCGCCGATCACGCCTGCCAGCACGACCGCGACCGCCACCCCGACGATCAGCCGGTTGCGGGAGGTCACGGACAAATGGTGCCGATCGGACTCTCCGTGCGCAACCAGAACCCGTGGCCGTCCGAACCCGATTGACGGCCGGTCGTCACCGTGCCTACCGTCGACCATGCCGTACCACCGGCGGGTGACCACCGCGACGGGCCACGAGCCGGACCCGGCGGGCCGGCCGGCCGCGCCCGGGGTCCACGCCCTGCTGGCGATGCAGCGGACCGCCGGCAACCAGGCGGTCGTCCGGGCGCTGTCGTCCACCGCGCCTCCGGCCAAGCGCGTGGCCGCACCCCCGTCCGCCGGGCCGGCGCCGACCCGGCTACCGGCGCCCGCGGTGCAGCGATCGGCCGCGTCCGATCTGCAGACCTGGGACGACCAGCCGGTCGAGTCCTACGAGATGGGCCTCAACGCGATGACCGACGACGTCATCGGGCACGCCTGGGTCGATGTCAAGGAGGTCGGCGGCAAGGGCCGCCGGCGGTCGATCGGCTTCTGGCCGGGCAGCTGGGGCTGGCTGCCGACGGGCGGCCCGGGCGAGCTCCAGTCACCCGACGCGCACGACGGCCAGCAGATGCACCGGCAGAAGGAGACGATGACCCGGGACCGGTTCGTGCGGGTGCTCGGTGTGGTCAGCGCCTGGGAAGGCAGCTACTACCAGTTGCTCTACCGCAACTGCGCCCACTTCGCCAAGGCCGCCTGGATCGCCGGGACCGGCAGTCCCGACGGGATCGTCAACGTCAGCGGACCGCAGATCTGGACCCCGGCCGAGACGGCCGAGGGCATCGACTACGTGAACCGCAAGCGTGGGCTCGACCCCCAGGGCAACCCACTGCCGCCCGGGACGGACCGCAACGGAGCCGACCGGTAGGCCTCGACTCCGCCGCGGGTCCGCGCCGGATCAACAGTCGGGTCAGCAGCCGGCCAACCGGGCACCCAGGTAGGACTGCACCTGGTCGAGGGACACCCGCTCCTGGGTCATGGAGTCCCGGTCGCGGATGGTGACCGCTTGATCGGTGGCCGTGTCGAAGTCGACGGTGATGCAGAACGGCGTGCCGATCTCGTCCTGCCGGCGGTAGCGCCGGCCGATCTGCCCGGCGTCGTCGAAGTCGACGTTCCAGCTCTTGCGCAGGGCGGCGGCCAGGTCGCGGGCGACCGGCGAGAGGTCCGCGTGCCGGGACAGCGGCAGCACGGCCGCCTTGACCGGGGCGAGCCGCGGGTCGAGCCGCAGCACCGTCCGCTTGTCCACCCCGCCCTTGGTGTTGGGCGCCTCGTCCTCGGCGTAGGCCTCCAGCAGGAACGCCATCATCGGCCGGCCGACCCCGGCCGCCGGCTCGATGACGTACGGGGTCCAGCGTTCGCCGGTCTCCTGCTCGAAGTACGACAGGTCCGTGCCGGAGTGCTGCGAGTGCGTCTTGAGGTCGAAATCGGTGCGGTTGGCGATGCCCTCGAGCTCGCCCCACTCGCTGCCCTGGAAGTGGAAGCGGTACTCGATGTCGACGGTGCGCTTCGAGTAGTGCGACAGCTTCTCCTGCGGGTGCTCGTACTGGCGCAGGTTCTCCCGGGCGATGCCCAGGTCGACGTACCAGTCGGTCCGGGTGTCGATCCAGTACTGGTGCCATTCCTCGTCGGTGCCGGGCTTGACGAAGAACTCCATCTCCATCTGCTCGAACTCGCGGGTCCGGAAGATGAAGTTGCCCGGGGTGATCTCGTTGCGGAACGACTTGCCGATCTGCCCGATGCCGAACGGCGGCTTCTTGCGGGCCGACGCCGCCACGTTGTTGTAGTTGACGAAGATGCCCTGCGCCGTCTCCGGGCGCAGGTAGTGCAGTCCGGACTCGTCCTCGACCGGGCCCAGGTAGGTCTTGAGCAGCCCGTTGAACTCCTTGGGCTCGGTCCACGAGCCGCGGGTGCCGCAGTTGGGGCAGACGATGTCGGCCATGCCGTTTTCCGGGGCGCGGCCCTTCTTCTCCTCGTACGCCTCCTCCAGGTGGTCGGCGCGGAAGCGGTGGTGGCAGGACAGGCACTCGACCAGCGGATCGACGAAGGCCGCGACGTGGCCCGAGGCCACCCAGACCTGCCGGGGCAGGATGACCGACGAGTCCAGCCCGACGATGTCGTCGCGCGAGCGGATCATCGCGTTCCACCACTGCCGCTTGACGTTGTCTTTGAGCTCGACGCCCAGCGGGCCGTAGTCCCAGGCCGACCGGGTCCCGCCGTAGATCTCGCCGCTGGGGAAGACGAACCCCCGGCGCTTGGCGAGTGAGACAACGGCGTCGATACGGTCGGCGGCCACGTGCGAACTCCTGTGCTGCGGGTCGGACCACCCTCGCGGTGGCCCGGCGGTGTCCCGGTCGGTGGCGTCCGCCGGGTCGGTCAACAGCCGTTGAGCCTACTGGTAGGGCCCTGACCAACCCGGTTCCTCCGTCACCGGCCTGCGTCCGGGCCCTCCAGCTGTGCTCGATGGCGGCCTCGCTCGCTCGGCCAACGGCGTCGTCACCTGCCGGGATCGTCGACGACGATGTCGGGCGCGGCCCAGGCGCCCCGGTCGGCGGCCGCCGTCACCTCGAAGGCCGCCGTCGACGTCGCCGCGCCCAGCCACGGGATCAGGGCCGCCCGCACCGGGAACGGCGACTGCGCCCGCCGGAAGTCCGCGGCCGTGTCGAACTCGGCGACCAGCGCCCACCGCCACGGCTCCTCGGTCGTCCGGCCCCAGCGCAGCGCCCGGGTGGCCGGTTGCTCCCCCAGCAGCCGGACCGCCTCGGCCGACCCGGCCGGCGCGCTCGCATCCGTGCCGGCCCGGTCGAAATGCGCGATCAGCAGGAACACGGCGTCCCCGTCCCGAGCACCTCGATGGTCGAGGAGTGCAGGGCACGGGCGACCCTGATCTGCCGCGGGATGCGCAGCCGCAACTCGTCGACGTGCGAGACCACCCCGATGGTCCGGCCGCCGGCCCGCAGGTCGTCCAGGGTGGCCATCGCCAGGTCCAGCGCCTCCGGATCCAGACTGCCGAAACCCTCGTCGACGAAAAGCGTGTCGAGCTGCCGGCCGCCGGACTCGGCCGCCACCACGTCGGCCAGACCCAGGGCCAGCGCCAGCGAGGCCAGGAAGGACTCGCCCCCGGAGAGCGTCTTGGCCGGCCGGACCAACCCCGACCACCCGTCCATGATGTCCAGGCCGAGCCCGCCGGCGCGGCCGCGGGATTCGCGATCCGTCGTGTGCACGAAGGAGTACCGGCCGGCCGACATCCGGACGAGCCGGTCGCTGGCCACCGCGGCGACCTGGGCCAGCCGGTGCGCCAGGACGTAGGTGCGCAGGCTCATGCCGAGCCGGTTGGCGCCCCGCCCCTGGATCGTCTCGGCCAGCGCGGACACCTGTGCCTCCGCGGCGCGGGCGGGCTCGGCCACCCGCCAGGCGACCAGCAGCCGGGCCGCGGCGGCAGCGACCTGGCCGACCCGGTCGGTCAGCGCCCGCGCCCGGTGCGCCAGCTGCTCGGCCCGTTCCCGGTCGGCCCGGGCCGTCGCCGCCAGCCCGGTCAGGTCGATCCGCTCGCCCTCGTCCAGCCCGGCCAGCTCGGGATCCGCCTCCTGGGTGCGCAGCGCCGCCGCCTCGACCTCGGCCGCCCGGATGCGCGTGGCCAGGGTCTCGGTGTCGGCGGCCGAAGCCGCGACCGCGGCGGCCGGGGCCGGGAATCCGGACTCGGCCAGGATCCGGTCGGCGATCGCCGCGCGGCGGGCCACCTCGGCGGTGGCCTCGGCCAGCGCGGCGGACGACTCGGCCACGGCATCGAGCGCGGACGCCCGGCGCAGCAGGTAGTCGCGCCGCGCCTGGATCGTGCGGTGGCCGGCCCGCATCCGGTGCAGCCGGGCGCCGCGCTGCTCCATCCGCGCGGTCAGCGAGGCGATCTCGGCCGCGTCCGTCGCGACCAGCCGGCCCAGCTCGTCCCGGCGCAGCTCCTGCTCGAACAGGGCCTTGGCCGCCGCCTCGCGCAGCCCGACCAGCGCGTCGAGGTTGCGGGCCACGGCGGCCAGCCGGTCGGTCAGCGCCTGCCCGTCATGGACCAGTGCCCGCGCCGCGGCCGGCGTGTGCCCGCCGGCGATCCGCCGGGCCTGCGCCACCTCGGCGTCGGCGGCCCACCGGCGGGCCGTGGCGGCCTCCCGGTCCGCCGCCGCCCGCTCCTCGGCGCGGTGCGCCGCGGCGACCCGCTCGGCGTCCACCGCGGCCGTTCCGGCCGCGGCCGGCGCCGGGTGCTCGGCGCTGCCGCAGACGGGGCACCCGGCCCCCGCCACGAGGGCACCGGCCAGTTCGGCGGCCATCCCGTCGATCCGTTGCTGAACCAGCCGCTGCCGGTCGTCGACCGTGGCCTGGTGCCGATCGACGGCGTCCGCGGCCGCCCGCGTGGCCTGCTCCGCCGCCTCCGTCAGGCGCTCCAGGGCGACGGCGGCGTCCCGGACCGCCCCCGCGGCCGCCAGCTCGGCCCGGGCCCCGGGCAGCCGATCCCCGGCCGAGCGGGCCTCGGCGACCCGCCGGTCGAGCTCGGCCAGGCGCGGCGGCAGCGCGGCCAACCGCTGCTCCACCTCGACGGCGGCCACCTCGTCCCGGTGGTGCCGGCGCCGGGCCGCCGCCAGCGCCGCCTGGTCGGCGGCCTGATCCTGCGCGTCGGCGATCAGGGGGATCAGCGCACCGGCCTGCTCGCGGTCCGCCCCGGCGGCCGACCGGATCGCCACCACGTCACCGGCCAGCAGGCCGAGGGTGAGCCGATCGCCGTCGGTGCCCACGGCCGCCAACGCCTCGAGCCGTTCGCCGGCGGCCTGCCGGTCGTGCCGTCGGGCTCGCTCCACCTCCTGGGCGGCGGCCAGCGCGTCCAGCGCCGCGACGTCCGGTCGGGCCCGGACCTGCGCGGCCAGGGCGCGGCGATCGTGCTCGACCAGGTC
>NZ_JBMDXT010000203.1:0-12405 GCF_048594475.1 Nakamurella sp.
GGGCCGAAACCCAGGTCCGGGCGCAGCGCCACGGCGTGGTCGGCCCGGGCGTCCAGGGCGGAGAGGTCGGGATCGGCGTAGGGGACCCGTGCCTGGTCCAGGGCGATCACCACGGCCGGGTCCCGGTCGGGGAAGGCGGCCGCGACGCGCAGCGCGGTGAACGGCGCGAGCCGGCACGGGTCGGACACCGCGAACTCCAGCCGGCCGGGCGCGGCGAGCGCTCCGGCCACCGAGTCCCGTGGGTCCAGATCGGGCGTGACGTGGGCCAGCACGACCAGTCCCGCCGCCGCGCCACCGGGCATCCGGTCGAGCAGGGCGGCGGCCATCTCCGCGAACGAGCGGCCCGGCCCGGCGCACCCGAGCGGCAGCGGAGTCGCCCCCGGGGCGAGCCGGTCGGCCCACAGGGCGCGCAGCCCGGGACCGGCCGGGTGCCCGCCGGTGTGCGGAAAGGTCATGGCCAGCAGTGGTCCCGGGGCCGGGCCGGCGCCGCGCCGGGCGGCCGGATCGGGTGCGGGAACGGCGGCCGCTTCGCCGATCGGACGGGGGGAAACCGGGGCCCCCAGGACGGCGGTCACCCCGACCACCCGCCGGCCGTTCCCCGGGCCTGGACCACCATCGCCGCGTAGACCGCGCCGAGCCCGACGCCGGCCAGCAGGTACGGCCGGCCCGGCGGCAACCGGTCGGCGTCGACCGCGCAACGGTAGTTGACGAACGGGTCGGCGCAGAAGGCGTGCCCGGTGACCGGCACGTTGTCCAGGAAGATCCGGTCCGGCGGCAGCCCCAGCAGGGCCGCCACGCGCACCCATGACGCACGATTGACGTTGTGCGGCAGGATCATCGAGAGATCGGCCAGCCCCAGGCCGGCCCGGGCCACGGCCGCCAGCACGACGTCGGCCAGGGTCTGCGGGTACCGCTGGTGGAACCGGGACCGGGTCGGACCGGGCATCGCGGTGCCGTCCCGGAACTCGCCGTCGACCCGCCATTCGTAGGACAGCACCCGGTCGCCCGCGCCGGACCGGCCGACCAGCAGCGCCGCGCTCGCCTCACCGGTCACCGTGGGCGCCGGCATCGTCCGGTTGACGGCGGGGTAGGCCTTCTCGCCGGTCAGCACGAGGGCCAGCGCGTCCGGGTCGTCGCCGGCCAGCAGGCGGCCGGCCAGGTCCACGGCGAGCAGGCCCGAGGCGCAGGCGTGCTGGGTGACCGCGAAGGCCACCGCGCCGGACAGACCGAGGTCGGACCGGACGGACTGCACGGGCGGGGTCGCGTGCGGCCCGCTCGGCGGCACGCTCTTGGCGTGCAGCACGTAGCGGATACGGCGGGCGACGCGGCCCAGCGACGGCAGGGCCCGGGCCGCCCGCTCGACCAGGTCGGCCGCGGTGGCCGTCCGGTCCACCCGGTAGTCCCGCAGGCCGTAGAACTTCTGCAGCACCGCGGCTTCCGTCGCCGACAGCTGCAGTTCCCGGGCGGCGTCCCCGACCGGCCGGGCGGTCGGCGGGATGTAGGTGGCGACGGCCTGCAGGACGGTCATGCCGCCGCCCCGTCCGGTGCGATCCGGTGCCGGGGGTCGCGCAGCGCGCCGTCGGCGACGTGCAGCAGCTGCATCGCCGAGGTGCCCTCCATGAACTCGAATCCGGCCGCGTCCCGTCGCCACTTCTCCAGCAGCGGGTGGTCCAGCAGGGCCCCGGGGCCCAGCCGGGCCGGCAGCCGGGTCGTCACCCCGATCGCCAGCCGGGTGGCCGTGAGCTTGGCCAGGGCGGACAGCTGGCCGCGGCCCTCGTCGCGGTCGACGGCGGCCGCGGCCTCGAGCACGAGCCGTTCGGTCGCCTCGATCCGGGCCCGCACGGGATCCAGCTCGGCCGGGGTGGAGCGGGTCCCGTGCTCGGTGAGGTAGTCGCAGACTGCCGCCGCGGTGGCCGTGGCCATCGCGGCGACCTGCACGCGGACGCTGGCGAAGGCCCGGATGACGCCCCACAGCCCGCGGCGGCTGGGCGGCAGGTGGGACCCCAGCACGTCCTCCGGCGCCACCGGCACCCCGGTGAACGTCAGCCGGCCGATGCGCCCCCCGCGCAGCCCGGCCATCGGCAGCGCGGCCGCCGCCACCCCGCCGGCGTCCGCCCGGACCAGCACCGCCCGCAGGTGCAGCGGGGTCGGCCCGGTCCGGGCCAGTACCACGCCCAGCCGGCCGCGAGAGGCGTTGCCGACGTAGGTCTTCGCCCCGGACAGGCGCAGCCCGTCGGGGGTGCGCGCGAGTTCGGTGCGCAGGGCGAGCACGTCGCTGCCGCCCTGCGGTTCGGTGATCGCGCAGAACGCCCAGGAGCGGCCGTCGGCCAGGGCCGACCGGAACCGCGCCCGTTGCGCGTCGTCGGCCAGCAGGTCGACGACCACCCCGGCCAGGGACGGCCCCGGCCCGGCCAGCAGCACACCCGCGTCCCCGCGGGCCGCCTCGAGGGTGGCCGCGGTCAGCCGCCGGCAGCGGTCCGGCTCCGGCCGCTCCGGCACGGTGCTGATCCGGTGCACGGCCCGCAGGCCGGGGGAGTCCAGGTGGCGGGCGACCGCCGCCGGGTGGGCGTCCACGTCCAACGCCCGGGCGCGCAGGTCCGCGGCGACCGCCCGGACCTCCGCCCGCACCGCGGCGATGGATTCCTCCGTCATGGTCAGGCCGCCAGCCGCTCGCCGGCCGGCGCGGCCACGTCGCGCAGCAGCGCGACCAGCCGCAAGGCCCGGACCGGGTGATCGTCCAGGTAGCCGGCGCCCCCGACGAGCCGGGCCAGCGCCTGATCCGCCCGGTCCAGCTCGTCGTGCCACAGCGACGCCTGGGCCGGCGTCATGCCGGCGCTCAGGGCCGACTCGACCGTCTCGAGAACGACCGCGATCTCGGCGATCTCGGCACGCACGAGCTGGCGGTCGGTGAGCGGGGCACCGTCGGAGACGCGGCGGGCCAGGGTGTCGATGGCGCCGCCCAGCAGGCGCCGGTCCAGCCCCGCGCGCACCGCCGCCAGGGCCGCCGGCCCGCGGGCGGGCGGCCCGCCGGACGACGGGCCGGCCGGGTCCACCGTGGCCGGGATCACCCGGATCCGGACCAGCTGCTCGAGCCGGGCCAGGGCGGACGGTTCGATCTCGACCCGGCACCGGGCGGCCGGGTACGTGACCCCGCCGATCGACCAGCTGCCGACCACCGGCAGCAGCCCGGGTGGCACGAGGGTCCGGCCCTGCCGGCTGCAGGCGACGGGCTCGCGCAGGTCGAACGCCGCGGTCAGGCCGGCGGCCAGGCCGTCCCGGCGGGCGACGGCGGCGACGGCGGTCAGCGGGACCGGTCCGCTCATGCCGCGGCCGCCATCCGGGTCAGGTAGTCGCACAGCGACCCGACCGTCCCGAACATCTCCGGGTCGAGATCGTCCGGATCCACCTGGAAGTCGGCCAGGTCCTCCAGCTCCATGAGCAGCTCGAGCATGCCGGTGGAGTCGAGCCCGAGCGAGGGGAGCGGGGTCCGCTCGTCCAGCGCGGGCAGGTCGCGCCGGGTGACCTTCTCGGCGGCGGCGCGGATGTGTTCGATGGCCTGGCCTCGTTCCATGGGGCACGTCCTGACGTGGTGATAGTGCTGCCCGCGCAGCAGGTCCAGTGGATGGTCCCGGCGTCGGACCAGGTGGCCGGCGCCGTCGTGCAGGAGAACCTCGGCGGCGTAGCCGTGGCTCAGGAACCGGCCGGGGGACGCGCTCGCCGCGTACGCGCCGGACCGGCCGATGCCGATCAGGTCGCCGACGGCGAGCGGGGGCAGCTCGACGTTGCGGGCCAGCGTGTCGTTGGGCGTGCACAGGGCGCCGGTCACCTGCCAGGCCTGCGTCCGGTCCCCGCCCGTCCGGTTCAGCAGCCGGACCGGGAAGTTCCGCGGCACCACCGAGCCGATCCCGGCCGCGGCCTGGTGATGGTGGGTGCCGCCGTCGGTGCACGCGAAATGCCGGCCCAGCGACTGCTTCACCGACTCCACCCGCACGACGTACTCCCCGGCCCGGGCGGCCAGGAACCGGCCGGACTCGCACATCAGCCGGACCCGGGGATGGCGCTCGCGGAACGCGGCGACGACCGGGTCGAGGTCGGCCCGCACCCCGCTCAGGTCCGGGTCGACTTCGCCGGCGAAGTAGGCCACGCCCAGGCCGCCGCCGACATCCACCGCGGTGAGGGTGATTCCGGTGCTCGCGGCGATGCGCTCGGCCAGCTCGAGGTGGGCGCGGACGTTCTCGCTGAACAGCGCGGCGTCGAGCAGGCGGGTGCCGACATACACGTGGACGCCGCCCAGGTCCAGGTGCGGGTAACGCCGGGGCAGCGGTCCGCCCACCTCGAGCTGCTCCTCGTCGATGCCGAACTGGCGCGGCTTGCCGCCCATCGACAGGCCCGCACCGGCGGTGCCCCGCCGCGGGTTCACCCGCAGCATGACCCGCGGTCGCCGGTTCCCTTTCGCCGCCAGCCGGTCGAGAACGCCCAGCTCGTCGAACGACTCGGCCACGATCGCGTAGATGCCGGCGTCCAGGCAGGCTCTCAGGTCGGCCGCCGTCTTGCCCGGGCCCAGGAAGATGACGTCCCGGGGCGCGACGCCGGCCAGCAGGGCGGTCCGCAGTTCCGCCCGCGAGCACACCTCGGCCCGGGCACCGGCCCCGGCCAGCACACCGGTCACGGAGACGTTCGGGTTGGCCTTGAGCGAGTAGAAGATCTCCATCGCCGGCGGGAGCGCGGCCCGCAGCTCGGCGAAGGCGGCGGTGAGCACGGCGGAGTCGTAGACGAACAGCGGCGTGCCGAACTCCTCGGCCAGCCCCGTGCAGCGGGCGGCGTCCAGCGGTCGAGCGCGTGTCATCTCCACCCCTGCCATCCCTTGCCCCCGTGTCGTCGGCCGGTGGCGGAGCGGCGCCCGGCGCGAGCGGGTGGCGGCCGCCGGCGGCCCGGCCTGTCTGCGACCCACGGTGGGTGTGGCCACCATGTTTTTTCTATACCTGGCGGGCTTGACGCCGGCGCACTCCGCGGTATAGCGGCGGTGTAGCCGGCCCCGGCATCCTGCATGGCCAGAACCCGGTGCGTCGGCGGCGGGAGGGCGACGGGGGACATGCGATGGGACCGGTGGACACCGGATTCAGGGCCGCGACGGGGGCCGGGCCCGGCCCCGTGACCGGTGACCCGGCCCCGGCCCTCCGGCCGATCTCGGTCGGCCAGCAGGCCCTGTGGACGCTGCACCGGTTGGCCCCGGACAGCGCCGCCTACAACGACGCCGGCGCAGCGAGACTGACCGGCGCGGTGGACGTGTCGGCCCTGGCCGGCGCCGTCGACGACGTGACCCGGCGGCACGACCTGCTCCGCTCGCGGTTCGTCGACGACGACGGGTGGCCGGGGCGGGTGGTCGATCCGGCCGGCCCCCGGCTGGAGGTGGTCGACGTCGGGCCGGTGGACGACGCCGTGCTGGCCGCGCTCGTCGCCGCGGCGGCGGGCGAGCCGTACGACCTGGAGACCGGCACCGCCCGGTTCCGGTTGTTCCGGCGGGCGCCGGACGACGCCGTCCTGCTCAGCGGAAACCACCACATCGCCAGCGATGCCGCCTCGCAGTTCGTGCTCTGGCGGGACCTGCTGGCGGCCTACCGGGCCCGGTCGGCCGGTGCCGTGCCCGAGCTGCCCCGGGTGGCCTGGAGCTGGGACGACCAGGTGGCCGCCGAGCGGCGCGCGCTGGCCGGCCCGCACCGGGCCGGCTGGAGCGAGCACTGGCGGGCCACCGGCCGGGACGCCCCCGCGGGCGAGCTGGCGACCGATCGGCCCCGGCCGCGGCACCCGGCGTACCGCGGCGGGACGGTGACCGTGCCGGTGCCGCCGGCGCTGCACGACCGGGTGCAGGAGCGGGCGGTGGCGCTCGGCGTCACCCCGTTCGCGGTCCACCTGGCCGCCCTGCAGACGTCGATCCACCGGTCCGGGGGGCAACGGCGGTTCCTGGTCGGCTGCCCGATGAGCCTGCGCCGGCGGCGGGAGACCCTGCCCGCGGTCGGCTATTACGTGAACATGGTGCTGCTGCGCGCCGAGATCGATCCGTCCGGCCCGACCGCCGGGCTCGTCCGGGCGGCCGCCCGGGAGCTGCGGGCGGCGGCCGGGGCCTGCGGGCTGCCGTACCCGCACATCGTCCGGGCGCTGGACCGGGGCCGCGACGCCGGGCCGCCGTACCGCATCGCCATCACCCAGGTCGACGCCCGGATCGGACCGGCGGCCGACCGGGCCGGGTCGGAGGCCGGCGGACGGATCGAGGCGTTCGCCGTGCCCCGGCTCCAGGGGCAGTACGACCTGGGGGTGGAGGTGACCCGGACGGTGGACGGCTCGGCCGTCGCCTTCCGGTACGACCGGGAGCTGTTCGACGAGGCCACGATCCACCGGCACCTGGGGACGTACCTGCAGATCCTCGATCGGATCGGCGACGACCCGGGCGTCCGTCCGTGCCCGGTGGGCCCGGAATAGGTCCGGTATAGAGCCCTGGGCCACCGTAGATCCGGGAGCATCCGGCCGGGGGGAATGGGCCGGCCGTCCGCCCGATCACCCGCGGCGTCACCGCAGTTCCGACGCCGGCCCGACGCCGGCCCGACTGAGCCCCGACCGCCTCGCGGCGCCCACTGCAGACCACACACCGCAAGGACTGATGACATGGCCGTCCGGAGACCGCTCAAGGGCATCCTGTCCGCGATCGGGGACACCCCGTTGGTGGAGATGGGTTGCCTCGTGCCCGGTTTCGACTTCCGACTGTTCGTCAAGCTGGAGCGGTTCAACCCGGGCGGGTCGGTCAAGGACCGTTCGGCCCTGGCCATGCTGCAGGCCAAGATCCTCGACGGCGGGGTGCGCCCGGGCCGGACGGTCGTCGTCGAGTCCAGCTCCGGCAACCTGGCGATCGGCCTCGCCCAGATCTGCTGCTACTACGGGATCGACCTGATCTGCGTGGTGGACGCCAAGACGACCACCCAGAACCTGGCCATCCTGCGGGCCTACGGGGCGCGGGTCGAGGTGGTGACCGACCGGGACCCGGCCACGGGGGAGTACCTGCCCGAGCGGGTCCGCCGGGTCCGGCACCTGCTGGCCACCCTGCCGAACGCCTACAACCCCAACCAGTACGCCAACCTGCGGAACCCGGCCGCGCACGAGAACACGATGCGGGAGATCGCCGAAGCGCTGGACGGCCGGGTGGACTACCTGTTCGCGGCCGCCGGCACCTTCGGCACGCTGCGCGGCTGCGTCGGCTACCTGCGCGACCAGAGCATGCCGACCCGGGTGGTCGCGGTGGATGCCGTCGGCAGCATCCTGTTCCACCCCACGCCCGGGCGCCGGCTCATCCCCGGGCACGGGGCCGCGGTGCGGCCCGCGCTGCTGGACCCGAGCCTGGTCGACGACGTGGTGCACGTGACGGACCTGGAATCGATCGTCGCCTGCCGCACGCTGACCCGCCAGGAGGGCATCCTGGCCGGCGGCTCGTCGGGTGCCACCATCGCCGCGGTCGGCAAGTACGCCCCGCGCATCCCGCCCGGGTCGACGGTGGTGGCGATCTTCCCGGACGGCGGCGACCGGTACCTCGACACCATCTACTCCGACGCCTGGGTGGCCGAGCACTTCGGCTCCGACGCCATGCAGCTGTGGCAGCGCCCGCTCATCGAGGACGTGGCCTGGTGCTGATCCTCCGTTCCGGCGACGTCGCCGCCGCTCTGGCCGGCCGCGAGCTCGAGATCGTCGAGGTGGTCGACCGCACCTACCGTGCGCACGCCGCGGGCCGCACGGCCGTCCCGCACTCGGTGTTCCTGCGGTTCCCCGACCGCCCGCGGGAGCGGATCATCGCCCTGCCGGCGTTCGTCGGCGGGTCCCGCCCCGGCGCCGGCGTCAAGTGGATCTCCTCGTTCCCGGGCAACGTGGCCGCGGGTGCGGCGCGGGCCAGCGCGGTGCTCGTGCTCAACTCGCTGGTCGACGGCCGCCCGGAGGCACTGCTCGAGGCGTCGCTGCTATCGGCCGCGCGGACCGCGGCCGGGGCGGCGCTGGCCGCCCGGACCCTGGCCGCCGGACGCTCCTACCGGGGCATCGGCCTGATCGGCACGGGTGTGATCAACTTCGAGGTGCTGCGGTACGTGACCGCAGTGCTGCCGGACCTGGCGACCGCCACCGTCTTCGACACCGATCCCCGGCGGGCCGCCGACTTCGCCGACCGGGCCGGCCGGCTCGGGCCGCGGGTCGAGGTCGCCGCCGATCTGGACGACGTGCTCGCCCGGCACCCGCTGGTCAGCCTGGCCACCACCGCGGCCGAGCCGCACACCGATCTGCGGGCCTGCCGGCCGGGCACCGTCGTCCTGCACGTCTCCCTGCGCGACATCGAGGTGCCCACCATCCTGCGGGCCCGGAACGTGGTCGACGACGCCGACCACGTGTGCCGGGAACGGACCTCGCTGCACCTGGCCGAGCTGGCCACCGGCGACCGGTCGTTCATCGCGGCCGGCCTGGGCGACCTGCTGACCGGTGCGGTCCCGGTCCCCGAGCCCGACGACCGCCTCGTGATCTTCTCGCCCTTCGGTCTCGGCGCCCTCGACATCGCCCTGGCCGAGTTCGTCCGGGCCACCGCGCAGGCCACCGGGGCCGGCGTCGACATCCCGGATTTCCTGCCGAGCCAACCGGTCTCGGCAGCCACCCACTGATCCATCCCGAGGAGCAGGCATGTCCGAGCAGCCCAACAACAACGAGAACCACGAGACGGGCAACAACAACCCGAACACCAACCCCAACAACAACAACAACGCGAACGCGAACAACGCGAACAACGCCGCCAACCCGAACGACAACAACGCCAACAACAACGCGAACAACGCGAACAACAACAACGCGAACAACGCGAACAACAACAACGCGAGAAACACCAACAACGCGAACAACACGAGCAACAACAACGAACCCGCCGAGCCGATCTACCTGGTCGTGCGCAACGCCGAGGAGCAGTACTCGATCTGGCCGGAAGGCCGCGAGGTGCCGGCCGGCTGGGAGGCGGACGGCACCGTCGGCCCGAAGGACGCGTGCCTGGAGCACATCACGCAGGTCTGGACCGACATGCGCCCGCTGAGCCTGCGCCGCCGGATGGACCTGGCCCGCGTCTGATCCGCCCGGCCCGCCCGCCTTCCCCACCCATCTGCCGTCCACCTGCATCGAGGAACCGATGACCGAGATCCAGCTGCTGCCTCACCTGTTCACCGCTCAGGTGGCGCGCACGCCCGAGGCGATCGCCGTCGAGGACGATCACCGACGTCTGAGCTACGCCGATCTCGACCGCCGGGCCAACCGGCTGGCGTACATCCTGCGGGCGCAGGGCGTGCAGCCGGAATCGGTGGTGGGCGTCTGCCTGACCCGCGGGGTGGACCTGGTGGTCGCCCTGCTGGCCACCTGGAAGGCGGGCGGCGCGTACCTGCCGATCGATCCGACCCACCCGGCCGAGCGCACCGCGGGCATGATCACCGACAGCGCGACGGCGCTCGTGCTGGTCGACTCCGTCACCGACGGCCTGCTGGCCGGCACCGGGGTCCGCCAGGTGACCCTGGACGGCTCCGACGGGTCCTCGGCGGGTGCTGACGCCAAGGCGCCGACGTCCCCGCTGAGCGGGGCGAACGCCGCGTACGTCGTCTACACCTCCGGTTCGACCGGCCGCCCCAAGGGCGTGGTGATCACCCACGATGGCATTGCCAACCGGGTGCGCTGGACCGTCGAGCGCCACGGCCTGACCGGGACCGACCGGGTGCTGCAGAAGAGCTCGATCGCCTTCGACGCGGCCGCCTGGGAGATCTTCGCCCCGCTGGTCAGCGGGGGCACCGTCGTGCTGCCGGCGCCGGGCGTCGAACGGTCGGTCGAGGCGATGGCCCACCTGCTGTCCGAGCGGGAGATCACCGTGCTGCAGGGGGTCCCGTCCGTGTTGCGACCGCTGGCCGGGGAGCCCGGCTGGTCCCGCGCCGATCACCTGCGGTTGGTGTTCTCGGCCGGGGAGCCGCTCGACCACGAGCTGGCGGCCCGGCTGGCCGCCGCACCGGGCCGGCCGCAGGTCTGGAACACATACGGCCCCACCGAATGTGCGATCGACGTCACCGCCTTCCCGGTCGACGAACACCGCCCCGGACCGGTGCCGATCGGCCGGCCGATCGACGGGCTGACGGTGCTCGTGCTCGACGAGCACCTGGCCGCGGTCGGCGACGGCGTCGCCGGGGATCTGTATGCGGCCGGGGTCGGGGTGGCCCGTGGCTACAAGGGGCGGCCGGACCTGACCGCCGCCCGGTTCCTGCCGAACCCGTTCGCCGCGGACGGTTCCCGGATGTATGCGACCGGCGATCGGGCCCGGCGGCGGCCCGACGGCGTCCTGGAGTTCCTCGGCCGGTCCGACGACCAGGTGAAGGTCAACGGTGTCCGGATCGAGCCCGCCGAGGTCGAGGCGGCGCTGACCAGCCATCCCGCCGTCCGGGTCGCCGCGGTGGTCGCCCGACACGCCGCCGGCGGGGGCCAGCGGCTGGTCGCCTTCGTCGAGGCCGACCACGAGGTGCCGGCCGCGGAGCTGCGGGCCCACCTGCGGAGCCGGCTGCCCGAGGCGATGGTGCCGGCGGTCGTCCGCCGGCTGGCCGCGCTGCCCCGCACCGGCAGCGGCAAGCTCGACCGCGCCGCCCTGCCCGAGGTCACCGGCGACGACCCCGCCGAACCGCCGTTCGTGGCGCCCCGGACCCCGGCCGAACGCATCGTCGCGCGCGTCTGGTGCGAGCTGCTGCAGCTGGACCGGGTCGGCGTGCATGACGACTTCCTCGCCCTGGGCGGCGAATCCCTCATGCTCACCCGGCTGGCGAGCCGGTTGCAGAAGGCGTCTGGCGGCCGCATCGACCTGCGCGGCCTGTTCGACGCCGCGACCGTCGAGGCGCAGGCCCGCCTGCTCCCGGTCGTGGACGCGCCCGCCGACCCCGGTGACCGCACCGGCACTGCCGGGCTTGCCCCCGGGGCCGGCGATTCCGCCGGCGATCGGACCGCACCGGCCGGGCCGCCGATCCTCTCGTCCGGCCAGCGCCGGCTCTGGTTCTCCGACCGGCTGCATCCGGGTGGTCTGGAATGGGTCGCGCCGGTCTTCCTGCGGGTGCCGCCGGGCCTGACCCCGCCGCAGCTGGCCGCCGCGCTGACCGCTCTGGAGGAGCGGCACGAGGTGCTGCGGACCCGCTTCGCCGACCGGGGCGGCGAACCCGTCGCCGTGGCCGCGCCGGCCGGACCGGTCGAGCTGCGGGTCGTCGACCTGCCCGACCGTCCGGCCGACCAGGCGGCCGAGGCGGCCGCGCTCGCCGGGCATTTCGCCGAGCAGTTCGGTCGCGGCTTCGACCTGGAGCACGGGCCGATCTGGCGGGCGCTGTTCGTGCGCATCCCGGACCGGCCCGGCGTCGTCCTGCTCACCGTCCACCACATCGCCACCGACGGCTGGTCCGCCGTCGTGCTGGAGCGGGACCTGGGCCGGCTGTGCCGGGCCGCCCTGACCGGGGAACCGGCGCCGCTGCCCCCGCTGCCGGTGCGCTTCGCCGACTACGCCGCCTGGCAGCAGGACCGGCTCGCCGGGGCCGCCCTGGCCGAGGGCCTGGCCTACTGGCGCGAGCAGCTGCGCGGGGTGGAACCGCTGGCCCTGCCGGCCGACCGGCCGCGGGCGGCCGAGCGGGACGTGAGCGGCGCGGGCGTGCCGGTGCACCTGGCCGGTGACCGGGCGGCCGCCGTCGAGGCGGTCTCCCGGCGGCTCGGCGTCACCCCGTTCGTCACCCTGCTCGCCGCGTTCGCGATGACGCTGGCCCGGCACACCGGCCGGCTGGATTTCGCCGTCGGCAGCCCCGTCGCCGGCCGGTCACGACCGGAGTTCGAGGACGTGGTCGGCCCGTTCCTGAACCCGGTCGCGTTGCGCTGCCGGCTGTCCGGCGATCCGACGTTCGCGCAGGCGGTCGCCGCGGTGCGGGCCACCTGGCTGGACGCGCAGGCCCGGGCCGACGTCCCGTTCGAGCGCGTGGTCGATGAGGTGCTGCCGCACCGTGACCTGTCCCGCACCCCGATCTACCAGGTCGGGTTCGACCTGCAGACCGGCGGTCTGGCCACCGCCGGGGCGGCCGACCCGGCCGCGGACCTGGCGTTCCAGCAGGCCTGGCGGGTGGCCAAGACCGACCTGACGTTCTTCGTCTGGCACCGCGCCGGGGGCGCGATGACCGGCGCCCTCGAGTACGCGACCGGTCTGTTCGAGGAGTCCACCGTGGCCCAGTTCGCCACCCGATTGGAACAGGTGATCAGTGCCGTGACCGTCGATCCCGAGCTGCGGCTGTCCGAACTGCCCGGCCGGGACGCCCGGCCCGCCGACCCCCGGCACGGGCCGGCCACCGACGC
>NZ_JBMDXT010000204.1:0-10552 GCF_048594475.1 Nakamurella sp.
CCGGATCTACGCCGGCCGGGCGGGCTGGGACGCCGACCAGCTTGTCGACGAGATCGTCGAAGGGTCCTGGTACGTCGTTCCGGGGCTGCCGGACGACGTGCTGGCCGGGCCGCGGACCGACCTGTGGTTCAGCGTGCTGCGGCGTCAGCCGTACCCGATGTCCCTGCTCGCCTACCACCCCGACGACCCCAGCCGGAACTAACGGAATGCCGCGGTGCTCGGCGGCGGCCGCGGAACTCGGCCACCGAGGTGCCCCCGCACCGTGCTCCAGGGCGGTCCGCCCGCCCGGCCGACCGGCGTGGGCGGGCCGAGCGGGCGGGCTGAGCGGCCGGCCGAGTGGGTCGGCCGAGTGGGCGAGCGGTTGGGCGCGGGCCGTCAGGAGGCGGGATCGGCCGCCGGCTGGGTGCTGCGGGTGAGCTTGCTGCAGCCGCCGCCCCCACAGCCGCACCCGCCGCATCCGGCGCCGCCGTCCGAGCCGGGCCTGCGGGCCGGCAGCGGAACGTGCCGGGCGGCCCGGTCGCCCAGGGTGCCGGCCACGAGCAGGAGGGCGAAGACCGCGGCGAGGCCGACCAGGAACAGGATGACGGCCACGACGGCGGAGATCGGCAGCACCAGGATCAGCACCGCGATCACCGCGGCGACGGCCGCGGCGCCCAGCGCGACCGGGGCGGCCACCCGGTTGGCGACGGCGAAGGCCTCGTCACTGGCCAGGCTGGCCGGGGTGCGGACGCCCATCCGCCCGTCCCGGGTCAACGCCCCGGCGCGCCCGCGCAGGCCGACGAGGCCGGACAGGGCGGCCGGCAGCAGCAGCACGACGGCCAGCGGGATGGTCAGGGCCAGGGACGCGGTCGACACGCCGACCATCCTATTCCGGCCGACCGCGCCGACCGGACTGCCCGGCTCCGACCCGGGGCTGCGCCGGGCCGCCCGCCGGCCGACCCGGGAGTACGCCGGGCTGCCCCCACCGGACCCGGACCCGGGAGTCAGCCGGTCGGCACCGACCGCAGTCCGTGCGCCCACAGATCACGGAGCAGGGCGATCTCGCCGAGGTGGTGGATCGCCTCGCGGTGGATGTGCAGGATCAGCGCTGCCATCGACTCCGACTCGAACCCCGGTTCCCGGCAGTTGGCGGCCAGCTCGGCCGGACCCAGCGCGGTGATCCCGGCCAGCCAGCGGGCGTAACCGTCGTCCAGGTCGGCCAGGGCACCGGCCGCGTCCGGCGGATAGGCGTACGAGAGGTAGTCCATCGGCGGGCCGCCGAAGTAGCGGGCGTTGCGGTCGCCGAAGACGCCGACGACCAGGTGGCTCAGCCGCCAGGCGATCGTCGTCACCGGCGCCGGATCGGCCGGGTCGACCTCGAAATCGACCCGCATCGGGCCGGTGCCCACCAGCGTGGTCGGGGCGCGCGCGCCGGCCGGGCGGACCGACCAGGCGCCGGGCACCGGCTCGAAGAAGTACTCGTCGTCGGTCAGGCCGGTCAGGCGAGGCCGGGCCTGCGCCTCCCAGTGCCACGACAGCTGGGCGGCCAGCAGGGCGCCCCAGTTGGGCTGCGGTACGGGTGCGCTCACCGTTCCTCCTTCGGGTCGGACTCTTCTCGGTTCTCTCGGTTCTCTCGGTTCTCTCGGTCTCAGTCGGTCCGGGTCGGTCTGGGTCGGTCCGGGTCGTAAGGCGCCGGCGTTTCGGTACGGGTGCAGCGTGCCACCGACCACCGACAGTCGGCCCCGGGCCGGGATCACCCGGGTGGGACGAGGTCGGGAGCGTCGGCGGGCGCTTACTTTCCGATCACCATTCGTCACGCAGTGCGCCGGCCGGAAGGATCCGCCATGACCGCTCCCCGTCCCGTGACGGTCGTCCTGGCCGTCCTGGTCGTCGTGATCCAGGTCCTGGTGGCGGTCGTCGCAGCAGTGGTCGCGGTCGCCGCCCCGCAGGACGACCGGACCGTGGCCGTCACCGCGCCGGCCGTCCTGATCCTGGGGTACGCGGTGACCGCCGGGTATCTGTGGGCGGGCCACCGGTGGGCCCGGCTGGTCGCCCTCGCGGTCGCGGTGATCGGCGTCGTCGGCAACCTGTCGGTGATCCTCTACGACGACCACGGAACGACCGTGGTGGCCAACTCGATCGGGCTGGTCCTGGCCGTCCTGCTGCTGGGCCTGCTGGTGGCCCCGCCGACCGTCCGCTACTTCGGGGCCGTCACCGCGACGCGGAGCGGGTGAGCGGGCGGGGGCGGCGGAGTACACTGCGGCCCATGGCGGTGGCCCTGCTTCTTGTCCGGCCGCGCTGATCGGATCGACCCGAACGGTCCGGCGAGCGCGGCGATCCCTCCTGTTCCGCAGGAGGGATTTTTTGTGCGACCAGCACCGGAGACCGGCACAGGCAGGGCCCGCACGGGCGAGAAAGCAGGAGCAGACGGCATGACGACGCAGAGCGCGACCGGGGTCGCCGACCCGACCGGCGAGGACTCGGCTCCGCCGTTCCGGTACACGGCGGCGCTGGCGAACGAGATCGAGGCCCGCTGGCAGGACCGGTGGGAGGCCGATGGCACCTTCGAGGCGCCCAACCCGAGCGGCCCGCTGGCCCCGGCCGACGGCGCCCCGGTGCCGGCGGACAAGCTGTACCTGCTGGACATGTTCCCGTACCCGTCCGGCGCCGGCCTGCACGTCGGGCACCCGCTGGGCTACATCGGCACCGACGTGATCGGCCGCTTCATGCGGATGACCGGGCGCAACGTGCTGCACACCATCGGTTACGACGCGTTCGGCCTGCCCGCCGAGCAGTACGCCGTCCGCACGGGCACCCACCCGCGGACGACGACCGAGGCCAACATCGCCCGGTACCGGGCGCAGCTGCGCCGGCTGGGTTTCGCGCACGACCAGCGGCGCAGCGTGGCCACCACCGACCCCGAGTTCTTCCGCTGGACGCAGTGGATCTTCACCCAGCTGTTCGAGGCCTGGTACGACCCGGAGGCCCGCCGCGCCCGGCCCATCCAGGACCTGATCGACGAGTTCGCCGCCGGCACCCGGGCGACGCCCGACGGCCGGCCGTGGGCCGAACTGGGGTACGTCGAGCAGCACCGGGTGCTGGCCGGACACCGGCTGGCCTACATCGACGAGGCTCCGGTGAACTGGTGTCCCGGCCTGGGCACCGTGCTGTCCAACGAGGAGGTCACCGCCGACGGGCGCAGCGCGATCGGCAACTACCCCGTCTTCCGGCGCAACCTGCGCCAGTGGATGATGCGGATCACCGCGTACGCCGACCGGCTGCTGGACGACCTGGACCGGCTGGACTGGCCCGAGTCGGTGCGTTCCATGCAGCGCAACTGGATCGGCCGGTCGTCCGGCGCGACCATCTCCTTCACGGTCGTCGATGCTTCACGTGAAACGGTGCCCGGCAACGGATCCCACGAGATCGTCGTCTATACCACACGGCCCGACACGCTGTTCGGGGCCACGTACATGGTGCTGGCCCCCGAACACCCGCTGGTCGGGTCGATCACCGCGGCCCAGTGGCCGGAGGGCACCGACGAGCGGTGGACCGGTGGGGCCGGGACGCCGGCGCAGGCGGTCGAGCAGTACCGGCTGGCCGCGTCCCGCAAGTCCGATCTGGACCGCCAGGAGAGCAAGGACAAGACCGGGGTCTTCACCGGTGCGTTCGCGGCCAATCCGGTCGACCCCAGCCGCCGGCTGCCCATCTTCATCGCCGACTACGTCCTGATGGGATACGGAACCGGCGCGATCATGGCGGTGCCGGCCGAGGACACGCGCGACTTCGAGTTCGCCACCGCGTTCGGGCTGCCGATCGTGCGCACGGTCCAGCCACCGGCGGACCACCCGGAGGATCAGGCGTACACGGGCGAGGGCCCGACCATCAACAGCGCCAACGACGAGATCGACCTGAACGGGCTGGACGTCGTCGCGGCCAAGGCGGCCATGATCGACTGGCTGGTGGCCAAGGGCGTCGGGCAGGCCCGCACCCAGTACAAGCTGCGGGACTGGCTGTTCTCGCGGCAGCGTTACTGGGGCGAGCCGTTCCCCATCGTGTACGACGAGCACGGCGTGGCCATCGCGCTGCCGGACGATCAGCTGCCGCTGACCCTGCCGGAGGTCTCGGACTATTCGCCGCAGTCCTTCGACCCGCAGGACGCCACCTCGCAGCCGGTGCCGCCGCTGGCCCGGGCGACCGAGTGGTCCACCGTCGAGCTGGACCTGGGTGACGGGCGCAAGACCTACACCCGCGAGCTGAACGTGATGCCGCAGTGGGCCGGCTCCTGCTGGTACGAGCTGCGATACCTGGACCCGACGAACGCGCAGGCGTTCTGTGACCCCGGGGTCGAGCGGTACTGGATGGGCAAGGATCCCTCCCGGCCGAACGACCCGGGCGGGGTCGACCTGTACGTCGGTGGCGTCGAGCATGCCGTGCTGCACCTGCTGTACTCCCGGTTCTGGCACAAGGTGCTGTTCGATCTGGGCCACGTATCCAGCGAGGAGCCGTACCGGCGCCTGTTCAACCAGGGGTACATCCAGGCGTACGCCTACACCGACGAGCGGGGGCTGTACGTCCCCGCCGATGAGGTGGTGGAGGTGGCGCCGGAGAAGTTCGAGTACCAGGGCAGGCCGGTCACCCGCGAGTACGGGAAAATGGGGAAGTCCCTGAACAACGTCGTCACCCCGGACGAGATGTGCGAGCGGTTCGGCGCGGACACGTTCCGGATGTACGAGATGGGCATGGGCCCGATGGACATGTCCCGGCCCTGGCAGACCCGGGACGTGGTCGGGTCCCAGCGGTACCTGCAGCGGCTGTGGCGCCTGGTCGTCTCGGAGACCACCGGGGAGACGGTCGTCGGCGACGGCGAACCCGACCCGGAGACGCTGCGCCTGCTGCACGCGACCATCGACGGCGTCCGCACCGACTACGCGACGATGGGGTACAACACCGCGATCGCCAAGCTGATCGTGCTGACCAACCCTCTGACCAAGTCGGGCACCCCGGTGCCGCGGTCGGTCGCCGAGGCCCTGGTCCTGATGACCGCGCCGCTGGCCCCGCACATCGCGGAGGAGATGTGGTCGCGGCTGGGCCACACCCGGTCGCTGGCGCACGGGCCGTTCCCGGAGGCCGATCCGGCGTTGCTGGTGGCCGACCAGGTGGAGTACCCGATCCAGGTCAAGGGCAAGGTCCGGGCGCGGATCACGATTCCCGCGGAGGCCGGGACGGCCGCCATCGAGGCGGCCGCGCTGGCCGAGCCGCGGATCGTCGAACTGCTGGCCGGTGCCACCCCCCGCAAGGTGGTCGTCGTCCCGGGCAAGATGGTCTCGATCGTTCCGTAGCGGACCGGGCGACCGGTCCGGTCCGGGCCGGTCGGGACGGGCCGCGGCACCGGCCGGCCCGGTCGGATCGGGTCGGGGCAGGGACAGGAGGGGCGATGACCGACTTCGTGATCGGGTGCTACACCTTCGGCGCCGGCGGCCGAGGTCGGCGCATCGAGGTCGCCCGGCACGATCCGGCGTCGGGGCGCTGGGAGCTGCTGTCCGATCAGGACCTGACCGAGCCGATCGCGGGCGCCGCGACCACCGACCGGGACACCCAACGGGCCACCGGCCAGGCCGAGCGGGGACCGGAGTCCCCCTCCTACCTGGCCTGGCACCCGGACGGGGTGCACCTGTACGCGGCCGGCGAGGAGTCCGACGGGCAGGTGTGGGCGCTGCGGCTGGCCCCCGGCGGGCGGGGGCTCGGCGTCCTCGGGTCGGCCACGACCGGCGGTGCGCATCCCTGTCACCTGGCCGTCGACCCGTCCGGCCGGGTGCTGATCACGGCCAACTACACCTCGGGCAGCGTGGCCGTGCACCGGCTCCGGCCGGACGGCCGGATCGGCGACCTGACCCACCTGGTCCAGCACGAGGGGTCGGGGCCGCACGCCGAACGGCAGGCCGGCCCGCACGCCCACATGGTGTACTTCGCCGACCAGACCCTGGTGCTCGTGGTCGATCTGGGCGCGGACCTGATCGCGGCGTACCGGCTGGACCCGGTCGCCGGCCGGCTCGCGGCCCTGGGTTCGTCCGGCCTGCCGACCGGGTTCGGCCCGCGCCACCTGGTCGCCCTGCCGGGCGACCGGCTGGCCGTCGCCGGCGAGCTGACCGGCGAGATCGCGTTGCTCGCCCTCGCCCGCGACACCGGCGCCGCGAGCGTGCTCGACGTGCGGCCGGCCTCGGACGTGACCGAGTCGCCGGCGGCGCCCAGCGGGATCGGCCGCACGGCCGACGGGCGGTTCGTGGTGATGGCCAACCGCGGCCCGGACACCGTCACCTCCTTCGCGGTCTCCGAGGACCGGCTGTCCCGGGTGGACGAGGTGCCCGGCGGCGGCGACCACCCCCGGGACCTGACCGTGCTCGACGACCGGGTGTACGTGGCCAACCAGGAGAGCGACTCGATCACCGTGCTCCGGCTGGACCCCGAGACCGGGGAGCTCGGGGCCACCGGCAGCCGGTTCGACACGCCCAGTCCCACCCAGGTGCTGCCGATCCCGGCATCCCCGACGACTCCCACGGCGCCTGCCGGCGGACGGAGCTGACATGGCCGACTACCCGATCGTCCGGTTGCAGGTGCAGCGGGGGCCGGTCAAGGCGGGCCGGGCGCCGTTGCGCCACTACGGGCCCGAGGCCATCGTGCCGGTGGACCGCCTGCTGGCCGGGCCGCGCGGGGTCGTCGGGCTGGCCGGGGACGGCGAGGAGATCCTCGACGTGCACCACCAGGACCACCCCCAGTCGCGCGACCGGCGCGGCCGGGCCGGCGTGCTGTTCATGGGGACCGGTGACTACGTCGCGCTGCGCGCCCGGTACGGCGAGCACCTGGTGGACGGCATCGCCGGCGAGACGGTGCTGCTGGACGCGCCGGCCGGGCTGGCCCGGCTCGACCTGCCGCCGGTCGCGACGATCGCGACCGCCGACGGCCCGCTGGAGCTGCACGACGTCCGGCCGGCCGACCCGTGCGTGGAGTTCAGCCGGTTCTGCCTGCGCCAGGAGCCCTCGCCGGTGGTGAGCGCGGACGTGCGCCGGGCGCTGGCCGACCTGGACCACGGCGCCCGCGGCTACCGGTCCGTCGCGGTCAACGCCGGCACCGTCCGGATCGGCGACGTGGTGTCGATCGGATGACCGCGTTGCGCGACCGGGCCGCGTTCCGCTCCGCCTACGACGAGGCGATGCGGCGCTGGCCACCCGGCACCGCGGTCGCCGACCTGCCCTCGGAGTTCGGCCTGACCCGGGTCTACTCGTGCGGCCCGGCCCAGGGCCGTCCGGTGGTGCTGCTGTCCGCCTACGGCGCCACCAGCCTCGAGTGGAACGCGCTGGCCCACGACCTGGCCGCCGACCACCGCGTGCACGCGATCGACGTGCCCGGTGATCCCGGGGGCAGCGTCGCCGACGGCATCCCGATCGACGTCCCGGAGCGGATGCGGGCCTGGCTGGTGGGGGTGCTGGACGGGCTGGGCGCGTCGTCCGCGCACCTGGTCGGTCATTCGTACGGGGCGTGGATCGCGCTCGATCTGGCGCTGCACGGGTCCGGCGGCGCGCCGGCCCGGGTGTCCGGGCTGACCCTGCTCGACCCGACGATGTGCTTCGCCCCGCTGGTGAAGAGCTATATCTTCCGGGCGACGCCGGTGATGATGCGGCCCTCCGGCGAGCGGCGGACCGGGCTGATCAAGTGGGAGACACGCGGGGTGCCGCTCAACCAGGACTGGCTCGCGCTGACCGCCCTTGGCACCGACGCGTTCGGGCTCACCACGACCGTGTCGACCCGGATCCCGCCGGCCTCGGCGTTCACCGCCCTGACCGCGCCGACCACGGCGCTGTTCGCCGGCCGGGGCCGGGTCAACCCGACCCGCAGCGCGGCCCGGCGGGCCGCCGCCCGATCGCCGCTGATCACCGCGCGCATCCTGCCCGACGCATCCCATTACGGCCTGCCCATGACCCATCCCCAGCAGGTCGCCGCCGCCGTCCGGCCGGCCTGACCCGCGCGGATCATCTTCGCCTGCGCGGATCAAATCGCACCGAATGTGCCGGGTGGGACGGGAGTCGACGACTTCATCCGCGCGGGGCCGGATGCGAACCGGGGCATCGTCATGGCGGGGCCGATCACCCCGCGTCGAGCGCCCGCAGCCCGAGCAGCAGCGCGGTGTACCTGTGCCGATCGAAGGCGAAGGTCACGGGCGGGATCTCGGACTCCGGCGGATGGCCGTGGCACCGCGGGTACTCGAACCGTATGTCCCGCCACTCGACGGTGTCCCGGGAAAAGACGACGAGCGCGGTGACGGCGCCGCAGTCCAGCGAGCCACACTCCGCGCAGACCAGCAGCGCGGTGCGGCCGTCGTCCCCGTCGGGCCAGTCCCGGCCGAGCAGCCGGTCGATCTGTTCCAGCGCCTGGTCCGGCGCGTCCCCCAGCATCGTCACCCGCTCGAAGCCGCGCCCCTCGTCGCCCTCGTCGGTGAGGTGCTGTCGAAGCGGCGCGCCGTCAATGGTCCAGTCCAGGACGGTGGTGGTGACGCGCTGCAGTGTTCCTGGTCCGCGGCGGCCGTCCGGCACCAGGTAGTGATAGGCCGTCTCGACCTCCGCGACACCGAGATCGACGAGCTGCGCCGACGCTCGATCGGGATCCACGGCCACAGTCTTCCCCCACACCCGGGGCACGCCGCGCCCGGCCGGGCACAGTCGCGCGGGACGTCGACGGCCTCGGCAGTTCCGCGCACAGACATCAGGGCACCGGCGGATCTGCGGCCTGGCCGGGCGTCATCGCTCCGCCAAGGCGCTGAACCGTGCCCTCAGGTCGAGCAGTACGGACTCGTACTGCCGCCGATCGAAGGTGAAGGTGGTCGTCGGCTGAATCAATATCAGAGACTCGGACGGTCTTTGCCAGCCGAGGTCGCGCCATTGCACGGTGCCCGATCCGGTCACCAGCTGCGCGCTGAGAACACCGCAACCCGGGTCGAAGCAGGGACAGATCAGCAGGGCCACTCGGCCGCCGCTGACGTCCGGTGGGGTGGTGCCCACCAAGTGGTCGATCTGGCTGACCGCTTCGTGGGGGAAGTCGTCGATCAGCATCGTGATGCTGCGCTCGCCGCCGCCGGCCTCCTCGACCGTCCCTTCGAGATCACGAAGCGGCGCGCCGTCAATGGTGAAATCGAGTATCGGGTGGGTGACCGGCTTGAGCGTCGAGCCCCACCACCGCCTCCGTCGCACCGGCTCGTGCCAGGTATAGCCGTCCTTGACGACACCGAGGGTCGAGATCACAGGGCCCCATGCTGCCCCAACCCGACACGGGAACCACGTGGCGCCACCCCGGGGCACGCCGCGACCGTTCGACGTGGCGCGGCGATCCGTCAGGAGGAGCTGAGACCCCTGAGGTGGAGCGGCGTCGCCGGTCCCGAGCCCGAACGCCGACGGCCCCGCCCCGCACAGGGCGGGACGGGGCCGTCGGCCGGAGGCAGGATCAGAAATCGATCTCGCCGGTGATGAACTTCTCCACGTTGTCGCGGGCCTGGTCGTCCGGGTACTGGACCGGCGGGGACTTCATGAAGTACGACGACGCCGACAGGATCGGGCCGCCGATGCCGCGGTCCTTGGCGATCTTCGCGGCGCGGACCGCGTCGATGATGACGCCGGCGGAGTTCGGGGAGTCCCAGACCTCCAGCTTGTACTCCATGTTCAGCGGGGCGTCGCCGAACGCGCGGCCCTCGAGGCGCACGTAGGCCCACTTGCGGTCGTCCAGCCACGGCACGTAGTCGCTCGGCCCGATGTGCACGTTGCGCGCACCCATGTCCCGGTCGACCTGGGAGGTCACGGCCTGGGTCTTGGAGATCTTCTTGGACTCCAGCCGGTCCCGCTCGAGCATGTTCTTGAAGTCCATGTTGCCGCCGACGTTCAGCTGCATGGTGCGGTCCAGGATGACGCCGCGGTCCTCGAACAGCTTGGCCAGCACCCGGTGGGTGATGGTCGCGCCGATCTGCGACTTGATGTCGTCGCCGACGATGGGCAGGCCGGCGGCGCGGAACTTCTCGGCCCACTCCGGGGTGCTGGCGATGAACACCGGCAGCGCGTTGACGAAGGCGCAGCCCGCGTCGATGGCGCACTGGGCGTAGAAGCGGACGGCGTCCTCGGAGCCGACCGGCAGGTAGCAGACCAGCACGTCGACCTGCGCCTCGCGCAGGGCGGCGACGACGTCGACCGGCTCGGCCGGCGACTCGGTGATGGTCTCCAGGTAGTAGCGGCCCAGGCCGTCGTGGGTGACGCCGCGCTGGACGGTGACGCCGGTCGGCGGCACGTCGGCGATCTTGATGGTGTTGTTCTCGCTGGCGTTGATCGCCTCGGACAGGTCGAAGCCGACCTTCTTGGCGTCGACGTCGAACGCGGCGACGAACTCGAGGTCGCGGACGTGGTAGTCGCCGAACTGGACGTGCATCAGACCCGGCACGGTCGACCGCGGGTCCGCGTCCTTGTAGTACTCGACGCCCTGGACCAGCGACGACGCGCAGTTCCCGACGCCGACGATGGCCACTCTGATGGTGCTCACT
>NZ_JBMDXT010000205.1:0-3259 GCF_048594475.1 Nakamurella sp.
TCCCGGTGCTGGGCGCGTCGTTCCTGTTCGGGCTCTGGCACATCCTGCCCTCGATGGGGATCGGCCAGGCCAACGCCGCGGTCGGCGAGACGATCGGCACCAACCCGTGGGTCACCACGACCGCGGCCGTGCTGTCGATGACCGTCGCGGGCGTCCTGATGTGCGTGATGGCCCGGCTGGGCAAGGGCATCAAGACCACCATGCTGCTGCACTGGGCGACCAATTCGCTGGGCTTCTTCGCGGCCTGGCTGCTGCTGCAGTAGCGATCGCCCGCTCCGGCCGCGGGTGGGCCGCGCACTCCCCCGGGCTGCCGGCGGGCCGGTCACGGGCATAGCCTGACGGCACTATGCAGATCACCAAGTACGGCCACTCGTGCCTGCACATCGTGGACGACCGGGCCAGCCTGCTGACCGATCCCGGCGCCTTCTCCGGCCCGTTCGAGGACCTGACCGGTCTGACCGGGATCCTGATCACGCACCAGCATCCGGACCACGTCGACGTGGAACGGCTCAAGACCGTGCTGGCCACCAACCCGGACGCGCCGCTGTTCGCCGACCCGGACACCGTCGCGACGCTGGCCGGCCAGGGCGTCGAGGCCAGGGCCGTGCAGACCGGCGACCTGCTCGAGGACCTCGGCACGCAGGTGCAGGTCTGGGTGTCGGACCACGCGATCATCTACGGCGACCTGCCCGGCATCACCAACGCCTGCTACCTCGTCGGCGACCGGCTCTTCCTGCCCGGCGACTCGTTCACCCTGCCCGGCGTGGACGTCGACATCCTCGCGCTGCCGGTGTCGGCGCCGTGGATGGCCGTCAAGGAGGCCATCGACTACCTGCACGAGGTCGCGCCCGCCATCGCCGTGCCGATCCACGAGAAGGTCCTGGCCAACACCGCCATGGTGTACGGGCTGATCGAGCGGATGGGTCCGGACGCCACCCGGTGGGTGGATCTGGACGACGGCCGGCCCCGGGACCTGTGAGCACCCACCGCCCCTGACCAGGGCCGGCCCCGCGCGGCAGGGCCGGTGGAGGAGTCCGGATGACGCACGCCGATCGGGAGTCCACGACCGCCGGCCCGGGCGGTCCGGCCGCCGCCGGGCGCCCGGAGCCGGGCGGGCACCGCGAACGGCCCGACCGCCGGGTCGTGCGCCGGCTGGTGCTGGGCTCGGCGCTCATGCTCTTCCTGGAACTGGCGCTGATCCGCTGGCTCGGCGCCAACGTCGTGCACCTGAGCTACTTCTCCAACTTCGTGCTGCTCGGCTCGTTCCTCGGGATCGGGCTGGGCTTTCTCATCGCCCGCCACCGCTGGTCGGTCCTGCCGGCCGCGCCGGTGATCCTGGCCGTGCTGGTCGTCCTGGTGTTCCTGGAGCCGGTGACGATCGACCGGGCCGGCGACGACGTCATCTACTTCACGTCGCTGGAGACGTCCGGCCCGCCGGCCTGGGCGGTCCTGCCGGTCATCTTCGTGCTCGTGGCCGCCTGCCTGGCCGGGCCGGCCGAGGCGGTCGGGCGGTGCTTCGCCCACCTGCGACCGCTGACCGCCTACCGCTGGGATCTGGTCGGCTCGCTCGCCGGCATCGCCGGCTTCACCGCCCTGTCCTTCCTGCGGGCCCCGTCGGTGGTGTGGGGCGTGGTGGTGACCGCCGGGTTCGTGCTGCTGATCGACGGCTGGCGGCGGTGGCTCTCCGTCGCCTGCGGGTTGGCGATGGTGTCGTTCCTGCTGGTCGAGACGCTGTCGCCGGGGGTCTCCTGGTCGCCGTACTACAAGGTGCACACCACCGACCGGATCCTGGGCGGCGCCCCGATCACCGACATCTCGGTCAACGGCGTCCCGCACCAGATCATGCGGCCGGCCCAGGTCCGGCTCACCGAGGAGGCCCAGTACGGGCTGCCGTACCAGCGGTCGCCGCAGAACCCGCTGGGCAACGTGCTGATCATCGGCGCCGGGTCCGGCTCCGACGTGGCGATCGCGCTGTCCAAGGGAGCCCGGCACGTCGACGCCGTCGACATCGACCCGCGGATCATGGAGATCGGCGTCGAGAAGAACCCGGACCAGCCGTACGCCGACCCGCGGGTGACCCGTCATGTCAACGACGGGCGGGCGTTCCTGGAGACCACCGACACCCGGTACGACCTGATCCTGTTCGCCCTGCCGGACTCCCTGGCCCTGGTCACCGGGGCCTCGCAGATCCGGTTGGAGAGCTTCCTGTTCACCGAGCAGGCGCTGACCGCGGCCCGCGCGCACCTGACCGACGACGGCCTGTTCGCGATGTACAACTACTACCGCGAGGACTGGCTGATCGACCGGCTGGCCGGCACCGCGGCGGCCGCGTTCGGTCACCCGCCCTGCGTGGACAAGGTCGGCGGCGGGCAGGCGGTGGTCAGCGCCGCCCTGGACGAGGCCGACCAGTCGTGCGGCGCGGCGTGGGTGCCGGCCGGCCCGGTGATCGCTCCGGCCACCGACGACCGGCCGTTCCTGTACTACCAGGGCGGGTCGATCCCGGCGATCTACCTGTGGACGCTGGCCGGCATCCTGCTGATCTCGCTGACCGCGGTCCGCGCCCTCGGCGGCCCGTTCCGCTCCATGCGCCCCTACGCGGATCTGTTCTTCATGGGCGCGGCCTTCCTGCTGCTGGAGACCAAGAACATCGCCACCTTCGCGCTGCTGTTCGGCACGACGTGGCTGGTCAACGCGTTCGTGTTCGCCGGGGTGCTGGTGATCGTGCTGGCCGCCGTGGAGACCACCCGGCGGTTCCGCACCCCGCCGCTGCCGCTGGTCTTCGCCGGGATCGCCGCGTCGCTGGCCGTGTGCTACTTCGTCCAGCCGGACTGGCTGCTCGGGCTGCCGTTCTGGCCGCGGCTGATCGTGGCCGTGCTGCTCGCCTTCGTCCCGATCTATCTGGCCAACGTCGCGTTCTCCAAGCGCTTCGGCGCCTCCGACGACTCCCGGGCCGCGTTCGGGCTCAACCTGCTCGGCGCGATGCTCGGCGGCTGCCTGGAGTACCTGGCCCTGCTCACCGGCTACCGCAACCTGCTGCTCATCGTCGCCGCGCTGTACCTGTGCGCCTTCCTGCTCACCCCGCGCAAGGGCCTGGTCGCCGTCTGACCTCCCGCCCTCACCCCGCGCGGATCATCAACGCCGGCGGTGCGCCACGAGGCGCTGCTTGTTCGAGTGGAGGTGAGAGGCCACCACCGCTGACCCTGTCGTAGCGGGGCGGTGGAGCTGAGGGCAGCCCGTTGCCGGGGTACGCCGGGAACGG
>NZ_JBMDXT010000206.1:0-7380 GCF_048594475.1 Nakamurella sp.
GGGGGGGGGGGGGGGGGGGGCTCTGGGTGGGGGGGGCCCACCCGGGGGGGGGCCCCCCCCCCCCCCGGGGGGGGGGGGGGGCGGGGGGCCGCGACCGTCGAGGTGGTCACAGCCGTCCGGGGGCTCGTCGTCCCCCGGTCGGCCGTGAGCTCATCGGGTGGTGCTCAGGCCGGGCGGCCGAGTGGACTCAGGCGGCCGGGGCCAGCGCCGCGAACAGCTTGTCGGTGGTGGCGCGGCCCTGGGCGAGCACCTTCTCGGCGAAGTCGAAGCCGGCAGCGGTGACGTCCTCGGCCTTGGGCAGGTCGGCCGGGACCGGCACGTCGACGGCCGGCTTCGGCATCTCGGGGAGGGCCTTGACGAAGGCCGCGACGGCCTCGACGAAGTTGTCCTGCACCTTGGCCACGGCGGCCAGGAACTCGTCGGCGGTCTTGGTGGCCTCGGCAACGTAATCGGTCATCGTCAGTCATCCCCTTCGGATTGGCATTGGCGTGGTGTCCCACGAACGATGCTTAGTCTGCCAAGCATTCCGAAGTATGTCAAGCATCTTGCTTGATAAATCAAGCAGAGTCGCGGAGCGTCCGGTACATGTGCAGCAGGGCGTCCTTCTTCTCCTGGGTCAGCGTGTCGTCGAGCCGGATGGCCTCCTCGACGCTCACCCGCGGGGCCTGCTCCTCGTCGGTGTCCAGCAGTCCGAACTGGGCGAAGAGCACCGCCGGCGGGATGTGCAGCGCGCCGGCGATGCCCCGCAGCACCTCGGCGGACGGGCGGTACTGCCCGCGCTCGATCTGGCTGAGATAGGAATCGGACATGCCGCTGGCCTTGGCCAGCTGCCGCTGCGAGATGTTGGCCAGCCGGCGCTGGGCCTTGACGAAGGCGCCGAACGCCTCGGCCATGTCGGCGGGCTTGTCCATGACGGTGGCCTCCCTGCGGGCATCGGCGGCCGTGCCGAACCCGTGCCGGTCTGCTGGCGGATCTGACGGCGATCGGCACCCGGAGGGCACCGATGCGATGTCGACCAAGCATGCCACGACCCCGGTCGCTCCGCGGCGGCGGCACGCGGGCGATGACCGGGGGGAACGGGCCCGAGGGTCAGGCGTGGCCCAGGATGCGCTCGACCGAGATGAGCAGTGCCACCCGGTGCGGGTTGACCCGGGGGGTCCGGTAGCGCTGCGCGTAGCGCCGTTCGGCCTCGGCGACGTCGGCCGGGTCCCGGCTGACCCGCACCGGACCCTCCAGGCTCGCCCACCGCCGCCCGTCGACCTGCCCGACCGCCGCCCGTGGCACCCGGCCGTCCGGACCGGGCCGTTCGGCGTTGCGCACCTTGACGCTGCCGTCGCCGGTGATCACCCGGACCAGCCCGGCCACCGGGTCGTAGGTGAACCCGACGGCGACGACGTGCAGCGAGCCGTCCCGGCGCAGCGTCGACAGGGTGGCCAGATGGCGTTCGCCGAGGAAGGCCAGCAGGGCGGGATCGGGGTCGGTCGGTCGGTGCGCCACGGGGTGAGCATGGCATCGCGCCGGCCGGGCCCGGACGGCGCCATCGGCTGTCGGTGCTCGGTCCTACTGTGGTGGCCGTGACCGAACCCGTGACCGATCAGGTGCCCGCCGCCGCGCAGCTGCCGGCGGTCGGCGTGCCCGAGGACGCCGCCCGGCGCCATGCCGAGCTGGCCAAGACGATCACCGACGCGCAGTTCCGGTACTACGTGCTGGACGCCCCCACGATGACCGACGGCGAGTTCGACGTGCTGCTGCGCGAGCTCGCCGCGCTGGAGGAGGCCTACCCGGCGCTTCAGACGCCGGACTCGCCCACGCAACGGGTCGGCGGCGGGTTCTCCACCGAGTTCGGCGCGGTCGAGCACGCCGAACGGCTGCTCTCGCTGGACAACGTGTTCTCCGCGGACGAGCTGGTCGGCTGGCTCCAGCGAACGGTGCGGGAGGCGGGCGCCGCGGTCAGCTGGCTCACCGAGCTCAAGATCGACGGTCTGGCGGTCAACCTGACCTACGAACGGGGGCGGCTGACCCGGGCGGCCACCCGTGGCGACGGCCGGATCGGCGAGGACGTCACGCTCAACGTGCGCACCATCAGGGCGGTGCCCGAGCAACTGCGCGACGATGGCGCCCACGACGTCCCCGAGTTCGTGGAGATCCGCGGCGAGGTGTTCTTCCCGCTGGCCGCGTTCGAGGAGCTCAACGCGTCGCTGGTCGCGGCGGGCAAGGCCCCCTTCGCCAACCCGCGCAACTCGGCCGCCGGGTCCCTGCGCCAGAAGGACCCCCGGATCACCGCGGCCCGCGGGCTCACCATGCTCTGTCACGGGATCGGTGCGCGGGTCGGGTTCGACATCGAGCGGCAGTCCCAGGCGTACGACCGGCTCCGCTCGTGGGGGCTGCCGATCTCCGAGCACAACCGGGTGGTGCACGACGAGCAGGAGGTCGCCGACCGGATCGCCTACTGGGCCGAGCACCGGCACGACCTGTCGCACGACATCGACGGAGTGGTCGTCAAGGTCGACGAGGTCGCGGCCCAGCGGCGGCTCGGTTCGACCTCGCGGGCGCCGCGTTGGGCGATCGCCTACAAGTACCCGCCGGAGGAAGCGACCACCCTGCTGCGCGACATCCAGGTCAACGTCGGCCGCACCGGGCGGGTGACCCCGTTCGCCGTGCTGGAGCCGGTGCTGATCGCCGGTTCCACCGTCGGCATGGCGACCCTGCACAACCAGGACGAGGTCGTCCGCAAGGGCGTGAAGATCGGTGACACGGTCGTGGTGCGCAAGGCCGGGGACGTCATCCCGGAGATCCTCGGCCCGGTCGTCGACCTGCGCGAGGGGCGCGAGCTGCGGGACTTCGTCATGCCCACCCACTGCCCCGAGTGCGGCACCGCCCTGGCCCCGGCCAAGGAGAACGACGTCGACATCCGGTGCCCCAACGCGCGCAGCTGCCCGGCGCAGTTGCGGGAACGGGTCTTCCACCTGGCCGGGCGCGGGGCGTTCGACATCGAGGGCATGGGGTACGAGGCGGCCATCGCCCTGCTGGGCGCGGGCGCGATCACCGACGAGGGCGACATCTTCGACCTGACCGAGCAGTCGCTGCTCACCGTTCCGCTGTTCACCACCAAGGCCGGCGCGCTGTCGGCCCACGGCCGCAAGCTGCTGCAGAACCTGCAGGCCCGTCGGGCCCAACCCTTGTGGCGGGTGCTGGTGGCGCTGTCCGTCCGACATGTCGGGCCGACCGCGGCGCGCGCGCTGGCCCAGCAGTTCGGTTCGCTCGAGGCGATCCGGTCCGCCTCCCGGGAGGAGCTGGCCGCGGCCGAGGGAGTCGGACCGACCATCGCCGACGCGGTCATCGAGTGGTTCACCGTCGACTGGCACCGGCAGATCGTCGACAAGTGGGCGGCGGCCGGGGTACGGATGGCCGACGAGCGCGGCGACCGCCCGGAGCAGACCCTGGCCGGCCTGTCCATCGTGGTCACCGGCGGCCTGGAGGGCTTCTCGCGCGACGAGGCCAAGTCCGCCCTGCTCGAGCGGGGGGCCAAGGCGGCCGCGTCGGTGTCGGGCAAGACGGCGTTCGTGGTCGTCGGTGAGAGCCCGGGATCCAAGTACGACAAGGCGGTCTCGCTCAAGGTGCCGATCCTGGACGAGGCGGGTTTCCGCGTCCTGCTCGCCGAGGGCCCCGACGCGGCCCGCGCGGTGGCGACCAACCGGCCCGAGCCCGAGACCGGGCCCGAGCCCGGGCCGGATGCGGAGCCGGAGCCCGGGTCCGAAGCCGAGCCGGCGGACCCGGAATGACCCTCGCCGAGCTGGGTTTCGACCCGTCGTCACCGGCATTCCTGGCCGATCCCTACCCCGTGTACGCGCGGCTGCGGGAGGCCGGTCCGGTGCTCTGGCACGAGCCGCGTGAGGTCTTCCTGCTGACCCGGTTCGAGCAGGTGCACGCCGCGCTGCGGGACCGCCGGCTGGGGCGGGCCTTCGCGCACCGGTACACCGCCGCCGAGTTCGGCCGGCCGGAACCCGATCCGCGGTGGGCGCGCTGGCAGGAGTCGGAACGCTGGTCGCTGCTGAACCTGGAACCGCCCGACCACACCCGGCTGCGCCGGCTGGTGACGGCGGTGTTCACGCCCCGGGCCGTGGCCGCGTTGCGCCCCGTCATCGAGGACTACAGCGCCCGGACGCTGGCCCGGGCCCGGGAGTCGGCGGAGTTCGACCTCATCGCCGACTACGCCCAGCCGTACTCGGTCGCGGTGATCTGCATCCTGCTCGGGGTGCCGGTGACGGACGGGCCGCGGCTGCTCGACTGGTCGCACGCCATCGTCAAGATGTACGAGATCAGCACCGACGACGCCCACCGGGCCGCCGCCGAGCGGGCGGCGGGCGAGTTCATCGACTACGTCACCGCCCTGATCGCCGAGCGCCGCACGCAGCCCCGGGACGACCTGATCTCGCAGCTGATCGGCATCGCCGACCAGGGCGACCGGCTGACCCAGGACGAGATCATCGGCACCGTCATCGTGCTGCTCAACGCCGGTCACGAGGCCACCGTCAACACTCTGGGCAACGGGATGCGGGCCCTGCTGCGGCATCCCGATCAGTGGGCGCGGGTCGTCGGCGGCGAGGTCGATCCGGCCACCGCGGTCGAGGAGATGATCCGCTGGGACGGGCCGCTGCAGTTGTTCGAACGCTGGGTGCTGGACGAGGGGGTCGAGATCGCCGGCCAGCCGCTCGCGGTCGGGCAGCGGATCGCGATGCTGTTCGGCTCGGCCAACCGCGACCCGGACCGGTTCACCGAGCCGGACCGGTTCGACGTCGCGCGCGGCGACAGCGGGCACATCGGCTTCGGCGGCGGCACCCACTTCTGCATCGGGGCGCCCCTGGCCCGGCTGGAGATCGCGGTCTCGCTGGCGCAACTGCGCCGCGACTGCCCCCGGATCGAGCCGGTCGCGGAGCCCGAGTACGAGCCGTTCTTCGTGATCCGCGGGCTCAAGGAGCTGCGCGTCCGGTGGTGACTCGCCGATGGTGAGAAGGGCGGTGGCTCGGCCGATCCGGACCATCCGCGGCGAACCGGTGGCCGCCGGCGGCTACCCCTGGGACGTGCCGGCCGTGCGCCAGATCCTCGCCGACGGTCTCGAACCGGGTGCGGTGACCATCCTGGTCGGCGAGAACGGCAGCGGGAAATCGACCCTCGTGGAAGCGATCGCGGTCGCCTACGGGCTGTCGCCCGAAGGCGGGTCGACCGGTGCCCGGCACTCCACCAGGGCCACCGAATCACCGCTGTCCGAACGGGTCTCGCTGGTCCGCAATCCCGGGGCCGCCCGCTGGGGGTTCTTCCTGCGCGCCGAGACGATGCACGGCTTCTTCTCCTACCTCGAGGCCAACCCGGGTGGGCCGGACCCCGCCTTCCACGAGATGTCCCACGGGGAGTCGTTCGTCGCGACGCTGTCGGCCCGGTTCACCGATCCGGGGTTGTACGTCATGGACGAGCCCGAGGCGGCGCTGTCCTTCACCACCACGCTGGCCCTGGCCCACCTGCTGGCGGAGATGGCCCGGGGGGAGAACCGGCAGGCGGTCGTCGCGACGCACTCGCCCATCCTGGCCGCGCTGCCGGGCGCCGACCTGTACGAGCTCGGTCCGTGGGGCATCCGGCGGACCCGGTGGTCGGACCTGGCGTTGGTGGCCCAGTGGCGACGCTTCCTGGCCGACCCGGACCGTTTCCTGGCCGACCCGGATCGCGACGGCTCGAGCTGAGCCCGCGGCCGGTGTGCCCGGCGCCGACCGCGGGCCCGGGATGTGCTGCACTGGGTCGATGATGCTCGTGCCGTTCTACCGCAGCGCCGTCCGCCAGTTCGACAGCCGGATCCGCGCGGTCGGACCCGCGCAGTGGACGTCCAGCACCCCGGACGCCGACTGGGACGTGCAGCGGCTCGTCGCGCACGTGGTCAACGTGCAGAACCGGTTCGCCGCCCACCTCGGGGGCCGCCGGTCGAGCCCGACCGCGGCGACGGGTGCGGAACTGGTGGACGCCTGGACCGAGGCGTCGACGGCGTCCGTGGCCGCGTTCGAGGCGGTCACCGACTGGTCGGTCGCCGCACCGCTGCCGACCGGCGTCCCCGGCACGCTGGGCGAGCTGGGCTGGCTGCTCACCTCCGACCTGACCATCCACGCCTGGGACCTGGCCCGCGCGGTCAACGCCCCGGACGAGTTCCCCAACGACCTCGTCGGGGCGGTGCTGGAGCAGACCAAGGCGTCCCACGAGCGCTGGTTCCGGCCGGAGTCCTTCGCGCCCGCCATTCCCGTGCCCGGCTGCACCGACGACCTCACCGAGCTCCTGGCCCTGTCCGGCCGCAACCGCTGGTGGCGCCGCGGCTGACCCTCCGGCGCGGATCAACAACCCCGGCGCGGACGACATCGTCGACTCCTGTCCCATCCCTCACATTCGGGGTGATTTGATCCGCGCCGCGGTCCACACGTGGGTGTGGGCACCCGCGCGGATGAAGTCGTCGACTTGTGTCCCAGCAGTCACATTCGGGGCTGTTTGATCCGCGCCGGCGTCGATGATCCGCGCGGGCAGGGCACGGGGCCGCGCGGGAAGGGCAGGGGAGGGGGACGGTGACGGGGCGGGTGGGTCAGCGGCCGTGGGTGGTGAAGCGGAGGTAGTGGCCGTCGGGATCGAGCAGGCGGAAGTCCTTCAGGCCCCAGGGGCGCAGGGTGATGTCCTCCTGCAGCGGCCAGCCGGCGCGGACGATGCGGTCGCGTTCGGCGTGCAGGTAGTCCACCTCGACGACGATCTCGACCCCGGTGGGCGGGTGGCGGTAGGCCGGCACGCCGCCGGGCAGCGCCACCGCGCCCAGCCGGAAACCGTCGCGCGACAGCGCGATGTACGGCAGCGGATCGGCCCGGCGGTCGTCGTCGACGACGAAGCCGAGCAGGTCCACGTAGAACCGCACGGTCGCGTTGAGATCGGCGGGGAAGATCTCCAGGCGCAGACTGGTCGGCACCAGCCGACTGTACGGGCCCGCGCGCCCGGCCCGGCCGGGCGCGCAGGGGAGAAGCGCGGCCCCGGCGTCAGTCCAGCGCGGGCAGCGGCGAGCGGCCGGTGACCACGGAGGTCAGCCCGGCCAGGTGACCGAGCCGGGCGACCTCGGAGTCGCGCATAGCGGGCCCGCCGGGCCGGCCGACGATCACCGTGGTCTCCGGGTCCCACAGCGGCGCGGCGGCCATCTCGGTGCCGACCGTCTTCCAGTCCTCGGGCACCCACGGCGCCTCGGGGTCGAGCACGACCGCCTTGTCGATCGGGGCCCACCCCGGCGTCACGTCGGTCAGGTCCGGCACACCGCCGCCGCCGGCGAGCAGTTCGACCGAGCCGACGCCGCCGTTCATCGGCGTCCGGACG
>NZ_JBMDXT010000207.1:0-3805 GCF_048594475.1 Nakamurella sp.
TCGGGCACGGGGTGACGACGCTGCCGGTGCCGGCGGACGCCGCGGCGATCCGCGGCCGCCTCGGGCTCCCCGACGGGTACGTGCTGGCGATCGCCACCCTGGAGCCGCGCAAGGGCCTGGACGTGCTGATCGAGGCCATGACACGGCCGGCGACCCGCGACGCCCACCTGGTCGTCGTCGGCCCGCCGGGGTGGGGCGAGGTCGACCTGCCCGCCGCGGCCGCGGCCGCCGGCCTGGCCCCGGACCGGCTGCACGCCGTCGGCCGGCTCGCCGACCGGGACCTGGCCGCGGTGCTGGCCGGCGCCGCCGTGCTGGCCGCTCCCAGCCGGGCGGAGGGGTTCGGCCTGCCCGTCCTGGAGGCGATGGCGGCCGGGGTACCGGTCGTCGTGTCGGACGCCCCGGCCCTGGTCGAGCTGGTCGGGCCGGCCGGCCTGGTCGCCCGCCGGGAGGATCCGGCGGCGTTGCCCCGGGCCATCGGGGAGGTGCTCGACGACCCGGCCGCCGCGGCCGACCTGGCCGCCCGGGGCCGGGAGCGAGCGGCCGGGTACACCTGGGCGGCCGCCGCCGCCCAGGTGTGGGACGTGCATGTCGGGGCCCGCCGCTGACCGTCAGCGACTACCCTGGGTTGTCGCCGGTTCGCTCGGTGGGGTGCCGCACAACGGTCGATCGGGCAGGTCACGGGGCGAATCGCGGAAGGGATGTGGATGCGGACGGAACCGCGGGTGCTACTGGACGCGACGGCCATCCCGGCCCAGCGCGGCGGGGTGGGCCGCTACGTGGACAGCCTGGTCGCGGCCCTCGACGAGCAGGGAGCGGCGCTGTCGGTCGTCTGCCAGAAGCACGATGCCGAGATCTTCGCGGGGCTCGCGCCGCACAGCCGGATCGTGCCGGCGGCCGAGGAGCTGGGCCGCCGTCCGGCCCGGCTCGCGTGGGAGCAGACGACGCTGCCCCGGCTGGCCAACCGGCTGCCCGTGGACGTGATCCACTCGCCGCACTACACGATGCCGCTGGCCGCCAGCCTGCCCTGCGTGGTGACCCTGCACGACGCCACCTTCTTCTCCGACCGCAGCCTGCACCTGGGCATCAAGGGCCGGTTCTTCCGCGGCTGGACCCGCACGTCGCTGCGGCGGGCCGCCGTGTGCGTCGTGCCCAGCCGGGCCACCGCCGACGAGCTGATGCGGTTCACCCACGCGGACCCCGATGCCCTCGTGGTGGCCTACCACGGCGTCGACCACGAGGTCTTCCACCCGCCGGCCGCGGCGCAGGTCGAGGCGGCGGCCCGGTTCCTGGGCATCGCCGGCCGGCCGTGGATCGGTTTCCTGGGCACCCTCGAACCGCGCAAGAACGTGCCCGCGCTGATCCGCGGGTTCATCCGGGCGATGACGCCGCGCGCCGAGCGGCCGGTGCTGGTGCTGGCCGGGGCGGCCGGCTGGGACTCCGGGGTCGAGCCGGCGCTGGCCGCGGTGCCGGCCGGGATGACGGTGCTGCGGCCGGGCCACCTGCCGGTCGAGCTGCTGCCCGGGTTCCTGGGCGGGGCCGAGGTCGTCGCCTACCCGAGCCTGGGGGAGGGGTTCGGCCTGCCGGTGCTGGAGGCCATGGCCTGCGGCGCGGCCGTGCTGACCACCCGCAAGCTCGCACTGCCGGAGGTGGGTGGGGACGCCGTCGCCTACACCGGCACGGGCGCCGGCGACATCGCGGCCGCGCTCGGCGAGCTGCTGGACGACCCGGGCCGCCGGAGCGACCTGGCCGCCGCCGCGGTGGTGCGGGCCAAGCAGTTCACCTGGGCCGCCAGCGCCCGGGCCCACCACCAGGCGTACGTGCGCGCCGCGGCGGGCCGGTGACGGGGATGGCCACCGGACCCACCCCACCGGTCGTCGGGCTGGTGGCGGTCACCTACTCGCCGGGGCCGGCGTTGGCCGGGCTGCTCGACTCCCTGCCCGCGGCCTACGCCGGCGAGCTCCGGGTGGTCCTGGCCGACAACGGGTCGACCGACGGCAGCGTCGAGCAGGCCGCGCAGCGGGCCGGGGTGCGGCTGGTCCGCACCGGCGGCAACCTCGGCTACGGCGGCGGCGCGAACGCCGGCGTGCGCGCCCTGGAGCCGGGGATCGACTGGGTGGTGATCGCCAACCCCGACCTGGTGTTCGCCGCCGGGGCGATCGACCGGCTGCTGGAATGCGCGGACCGGCACCCGGCCGCGGGCGCGTTCGGCCCGTTGATCACCACCCCGGACGGCGTGGTGTACCCGTCGGCCCGCAACCTGCCGTCCATCGCCGACGGCGTCGGCCATGCCCTGTGCGGCTGGTGGTGGCCGACGAACCCGTGGACCCGCCGGTACCGGCTGGACGCGCAGGAGCCGAGGGAACGGATCGCCGGCTGGCTCTCCGGCTCCTGCCTGCTCGTCCGGCGGCGGGCGTTCGAGCAGGTGGGCGGGTTCGACGAGGCGTACTTCATGTACTTCGAGGACGTCGACCTGGGCGACCGGCTGGCCCGGGCCGGGTGGGCGAACGTCTACTGCCCGTCCGCCCGGGTGACCCACGCGGGTGGCCACGCGACCGAGCGGGAGCCCGGACCGATGGCGGTGGCGCACCATCGCAGCGCCTACCGGTACCTGGCCACCCGGCACCCGGCCCGCTGGCAGGCGCCGTTGCGCTGGGCGCTCAAGGCCGGGCTGGGCGCGCGCGCCCTGCTGGCCAGCCGGTTGCACAAGGTCGCGGCCGGCGCCGAACTGCCCGACCGGCACGTCCCGGGCCCCGCGGCAGGACCCCCGGCAGGCCAGGGCTGAGGCCGGGCCGCGCCGTTGACCGCTCGCCGTCCAGCGCTCACCGCCCACCGCGCCGGTCGCCGCTGCTGCGCTGATCCAAGGCCCACCAGATCCGGCAATTCGGACAGGAATGTGGGACTTGGATCAGCGCACCGACCGAGCCGCGGGACGGCAAGGGCACCCGCGCCGCGTCCGGTGTCACCCGAACGGCCGCTCCGTTGCGGTAAGGTCCGGACATTCCGACCGGCGCTGCCCCCTGGCCGCGCCATGTCGTCGTGGACATACTCGTGATGTGGGGGACCTGGCTTCGTGAAGGGCATCATTCTGGCCGGCGGCGCCGGCACCCGGCTGCACCCGATCACCCGGGCGACCTCGAAGCAGCTGCTGCCGGTGTTCGACAAGCCGATGATCTACTACCCGCTGTCGGTGCTGATGCTGGCCGGCATCCGGGACGTGCTGATCATCACCACACCCGAGGACAACGCCGGCTTCCGGCGGCTGCTGGGGGACGGCAGCGAATGGGGCATCTCGATCTCGTACGCCGAGCAGACGGCGCCCAACGGGCTGGCTGAGGCGTTCATCATCGGCGCCGACCACGTCGGCACGGACTCGGTCGCCCTCGTCCTGGGCGACAACATCTTCTACGGGCAGGGATTCTCCCGGACCCTGCGGGCGGCCGCCGAAGATGTCGACGGATGCGTGCTGTTCGGGTACCCGGTGCGGGACCCGGAGCGCTACGGCGTCGCCGAGATGGACGAGACGGGCCGGGTCGTGTCCATCGCGGAGAAGCCGGCGAAGCCGGCCTCGAACGTGGCCATCACCGGCCTGTACTTCTACGACAACGACGTGCTCGGGTACGCCGCCGATCTCAAGCCGAGCGCCCGCGGCGAGCTGGAGATCACCGACCTGAACAACATCTACCTGCGGGCCGGGAAGGCCACGCTGACCAACCTGGGACGCGGGTTCGCCTGGCTGGACACCGGAACCCACGACTCCCTGCTGGACGCCGGCGAGTTCGTACGTGTTCTTGAACACCGTCAGGGC
>NZ_JBMDXT010000208.1:0-2550 GCF_048594475.1 Nakamurella sp.
CGCACCCACAGCGACAATGTACGGGCTGTTCGCCGGTGTGCCGACGAACCCGAAGTTCAGGTCGGTGCGCATCGCGTTGTTGCCGGCGGCGGCGACGATCAGCGTCCCGGCGTCGAGCGCCCGCTTGCCGACGACCGTGTACGGCGGGTGCACCTGCGCCACGTCCGCGCCCAGTGACATCGACACGATGTGGCACTGGTTCTCGATCGCCCAGTTGATGCCGGCGATGATGTTGCCGTCGGAGCCGGATCCGTTGTCGCCCAGCACCTTCCCGGCGAAGATCGACGCGCCGTAGGCGACCCCGTACCGCGGACCGGAGCCCGGCGTCCGGGAGCCGCAGGAGGTGCCGATGCAGTGGGTGCCGTGCCCGTGGCCGTCCTGCACGGTCTCGCCGGAGACGAACGACTGCGTGGTGACGTCGCGGCCCGCGAAGTCGGGGTGCCCGACGTCGAACCCGGTGTCCAGCACGGCGACCTTGATGCCGGCGCCGGACTGCGGCGAGGTGGCCGCGCCGGTCGCCTGCAGGCCCCAGGTGAACTGGGCGTTGTCGGCGAACGGCGGCTTGGGCGCGGCCGCAGCCGCCTCGTCCGGGGTGCCCGTGGTGCCGAGCCGGGCGGCCAGGTCGGTGACCCCGTCCCGGTAGCCCTGGAGGTACCCGGCGTCGGCCAGCACGTGATGGATCAGCTCGGGGGAGACCGAGACGATCGCCGCGCTGCCGGTCTCGGCCGTGCGCAGCGCGCCGAGCTGGTCGGGCGCGGCCGACACGACCGCGACCCCCAGGTTGTCGAACCAGACCGCGTCGGACCCCTCGGTGCGGGCGAAATCCACGGCCTGGGCTGCGAAGTCGCGCGAGTCGGCGACCTCCCGGAGACCGGCCGTCTCGGTCAGCATCGACCGGGCGTCGGCCCCATCGGCGAACACCACGATGAACCGGCCCGTCGTGGGGGCGGCCGTACCGAACAGGGGAGGTCCCAGTGGATCGGTGTCGGGGATCTCGGGGATCGGAGGAATGCTGGGCACCATCGCGTCGCCGCCTTCGGGTCGGTGGGGTAGGGGTCTGGTCGTACAGAGCGCCCGGGGGTGGTCCTAGATGCGCCGGCGCCCGGTTCGGTGGTGCGGGGCCGGACTCCGGCAGCGCCGGCCCGGCCAACCCGGCCGGGCCGTCACGGCCGGACCAGCACCTTGACGGCCCGCCGCTCGTCCATCGCGCGGTAGCCGGCCGCGATGTCGTCGAGCGGGACGGTCTCGGTGAAGATCGGCCCGGGATCGAGAGCGCCGGAGAGCACCTCGGGCAGCAGCTCCGGCAGGTAGGCGCGGGCCGGCGCCACGCCGCCGCGCACGGAGATGTTGCGGCCGAACAGCTTCCAGATCGGCAACCCGTCCTTGACGTCGTGCGGGACCCCGACCCAGCCGACCGTCCCGCCGGGCCGGACGAGATCGAGGGCGGTGTCCCACGAGGCGGCCGTGCCCACGCACTCGCAGGCCCCGTCGACCCCGATCCCGTCGGTGAGCTCCTGGACCGCGGCGACCGCGTCCGCGCCGCGCGCGGCCACCACATCGGTGGCGCCGAACCGGACGCCCAGGTCGGCGCGGTCGGCGTGGGTCGACAGCAGGATCACCCGCTCCGCCCCGAGCCGGGAGGCGGCGCGGACCGCGCACAGCCCGACCGCGCCGTCCCCGACCACGGCGACGGTGGCACCCGGGCCGGCACCGGCGGACCGGGCCGCGTGATGCCCCGTGCCCATGACGTCGGACAGCGACAGCAGGGCGGGGATCCGCGGGTCGTCCGGCGCGACCGGAGCGGTCACCAGGGTGCCGTCGGCGAGCGGGACGCGGGCGTACTGCCCCTGGCCACCGTCGACCGGATGGCCGTCCCGGTCGTCGCCGGCCCAGCCCGCCCCGCGCACGCAGGACGTGGGCCAGCCGCTGCGGCAGGGCGCGCAGACGCCGCAGGAGATCACGAACGGCGCGATGACCAGGTCACCGGGCCGCACCGTCTCGACCTCGGACCCCACCTGCTCGACCACTCCGACGAACTCGTGCCCGATGCGGCCCCGCTTGGCGGTGAATCCGCGGTAGTGCCACAGGTCGGACCCGCAGATGCAGCTCGCCGTGATACGGACCACCGCATCGGTCGGGGTGAGCAGGGTCGGATCGGGCACCTCGTCGACGCGCAGCTCGCGGGGTCCGGACAGGACGGCAGCCTTCATGGCCCCATCATGCGCGGCCGGTCCGACAGTCGCATCGACGGGCGGTGACGGGGTTGGCGCCGAGCGTGGCGGGCCGGACGGACACTCGCGGCCCGGCGGGGGTGTGGGCGGGAGTCGTGGTGATTGCGGGGATTGCGCCGGTGTGGGGGCGGTGGATGGCCCGCGGGCGGGGCTGGGTGGCCTGGTGTCGTGCGGGTTGGGCCGGGACGACGAAGGCCGGGGCCGCGCCGGACGGCGCGACCCCCGCCCGGCCCCCGGTCGGGTAGGCTCAGATAAGATCAGGTTAGGTGAGGACAGGGGCTCGTTGTACACCGCGGTGAGCAGCCACACCGTGGTGTGG
>NZ_JBMDXT010000209.1:0-4156 GCF_048594475.1 Nakamurella sp.
GCCGGCGTCACCAAGGCCCACGCGGACAAGGTGATCGTGGCCGGCTACGACGGCGGCACCGGCGCGGCGCCGCTGACCTCGCTCAAGCACGCCGGCCAGCCCTGGGAGCTCGGCGTCGCCGAGACCCAGCAGACGCTGCGCATCAACCAGCTGCGCGAGCAGGTGCGGCTGCAGGTCGACGGCGGCCTGCGGACCCCGCGGGACGTGGTCATCGCCATGCTGCTGGGCGGCGAGGAGTTCGGCTTCTCCACCGCGCCGCTGGTGGTCGCCGGCTGCGTCATGATGCGGGTCTGTCACCTGGACACCTGTCCGGTGGGCATCGCCACCCAGAACCCGGTGCTGCGCGAGCGGTACACCGGGACGCCGGAGTTCGTCGAGACCTTCTTCCTGTACGTCGCGGAGATGGTCCGGGAGTACCTGGCCGCGCTGGGCTTCCGGACGGTCAACGAGGCCGTCGGGCACGCGGAGATGATCGACGTCTCGGCCGCGGTGGAGCACCACCGCGCCCGCGGGCTGGATCTGACCCCGTTGCTGGAGATCCCGGAGGTGGCCAGTGACTACTACTGCACCAAGCCGGCCCGGCACGACCTGTCCAAGACCCTGGACGCCGAGCTGATCAAGCAGGCCCAGCCGGCGCTGCAGGACGCCCGTGGTGTCCGGATCACGCTGCCGATCCGCAACGTCGACCGGACCGCCGGCACGATGCTGGGCTCGGAGGTCACCCGGGTGTTCGGCCCGGAGGGGCTGCCCGACCACACGATCGAGGTCAACCTGACCGGCACCGCCGGCCAGTCGCTGGGCGCGTTCCTGCCCAAGGGCGTGTCCATCGACCTGCTCGGCGACGCCAACGATTACGTCGGCAAGGGCCTGTCCGGCGGCCGCATCGTGGTCCACCCGGACGAGAACTCCCCGGCCCAGGCGCCGGGGGTCAAGACCCAGGTGATCGCCGGCAACACCATCGGCTACGGGGCCACCTCCGGGGAGATCTTCCTCCGCGGCCGGGTGGGCGAGCGGTTCGCCGTCCGCAACTCCGGGGCGCTGATGGTGGTCGAGGGCGCCGGCGACCACGCCTGCGAGTACATGACGGGCGGCCGGGTGGTCATCCTGGGCCGCACCGGGCGCAACGTGGGGGCCGGGATGAGCGGCGGCATCGCCTACCTGCTCGACCCGGAACCGGCCAAGGTCAACCCCGAGCTGGTCGACCTCGAACCGCTGGAGGCCGACGAGGTCGCCTGGCTGGGCGAGGTCATCGGCTCGCACGCCAAGCTGACCGGGTCCCGGATCGCCGCGGCGCTGCTGGCCGACTGGCCGATCGCCGCCGTCCGGTTCTCCCGGGTCATGCCCCGCGACTACCGGCGGGTCCTGGCGCTGCGGGCCGAGGCCGCCGCGCTCGGGGTCAACGCCGACGAGATGATCATGGAGGCCAGCCATGGCTGATCCCAGCGGTTTCCTCAAGCACCCGCGCAGCGGGCCGGCCCGCCGGCCGATCCCGCTGCGGCTGCGGGACTGGCGCGAGGTCTACGAGCCGTTCGACGAGCAGGGCACCCGCACCCAGGCCACCCGGTGCATGGACTGCGGCATCCCGTTCTGCCACCAGGGTTGCCCGCTGGGCAACCTGATCCCCGAGTGGAACGAGCTCGTCCGCACCGGCAAGTGGGCCGAGGCCTCGGACCGGCTGCACGCGACCAACAACTTCCCGGAGTTCACCGGGCGGTTGTGCCCGGCGCCCTGCGAGGGTGCCTGCGTGCTGGGCATCGCCGACGATCCGGTGTCGATCAAGCTGGTCGAGCAGGAGATCGCCGACCACGCCATCGCCGAGGGTTATGGGCTGGAGCCGCGGCCGGCCGAGCTGGCCAGCGGGCGGACCGTCGCGGTGGTCGGCTCCGGCCCGGCCGGGCTGGCCGCCGCGCAGCAGCTGGCCCGGGCCGGCCACGCGGTCACCGTGTTCGAGCGGGACCAGCGCATCGGCGGGCTGATGCGCTACGGCATCCCCGAGTTCAAGATGGACCGGGAGGTGCTCGACCGGCGGCTGGCCCAGCTCTCGGCCGAGGGCGTCACCTTCGTCGCCGGCTGCGCCGTCGGCGGGACCGGGGCCGGTGACATCAGCGTGGAGAAGCTGCAGTCCGACTTCGACGCGGTCGTCATCGCCACCGGCTCGACGATCCCGCGCGAGCTGTCGGTGGACGGCCGGGACCTGGACGGCGTCCACCTGGCCATGCCCTACCTGACCCAGCAGAACGAGGTCTGCGAGGGCACCCGCGAGGCGGTCGACGTCTCGGCCGAGGGCAAGAAGGTCGTCATCATCGGCGGCGGCGACACCGGGGCCGACTGCTACGGCACCGCGCTGCGGCAGAACGCCGAGTCGGTGACCCAGCTGGACATCCACGTCATGCCGCCGGCCACCCGCGACCTGTCCACCCCGTGGCCGACCTACCCGCTGATGCTGCGGATCTCGGCCGCGCACGAGGAGGGCGGCGAGCGGATCTTCGGGGTCAACTCGACCTCGATCGAGGGCCGCGACGGCAAGGTCACCGGGTTGAACCTGGTGGAGGGCAAGCGGATCCCGGGCGGGTTCATCCCGACCGAGGGGACCGAGTTCCACATCGACGCCGACCTGATCCTGATCGCCCTGGGCTTCGTCGGCCCGGAGCGACCGGGCCTGCTCGACGAGCTGGGCGTGGAGATCTCCTCCCGGGGCACCATCGTCCGGGACGAGAACTACATGACGTCGGTGCCCGGGGTGTTCGTGGCCGGTGACGCCGGGCGCGGCCAGTCGCTGATCGTCTGGGCCATCGCCGAGGGCCGGTCCGCGGCCGCCGGGGTGGACGCCTACCTGGCCGGCCGGACGTTCCTTCCCGACCCGCTGGAGCCGACCGCGGTCGCGCTGCGCTAGCCGATCGATCGTCCGGCCGACGGGGCCCGGGGGTGGGAACGCCCACCGCCGGTCCCCGTCGGCGTCGGGCGGTCGGGCCGGCCGCCGGGTCGTCCGTCGCGTGCGCTGATCCGAAGCCCGCCGGGCCGGACCCGACGGCCGCCGGACCGGGCCCTCCATCCGCGCGGTCGGCGCGACGCCAGCCCGGGGGACTGCGATCGTCATCACATCGTGATCATGTGACCCTGACTTCTGTATCGGTTCAGAAGTCCGCTAGGGTGTGCCCATGACACGTCGCGCGAAGATTGTCTGCACCCTGGGTCCGGCCACGTCCTCGGAGGAGGCGATCGCCGCTCTGCTGGACGCCGGGATGAACGTCGCCCGGATGAACTTCTCCCACGGCGATTACGCCGACCACGAGGTGATCTATCACCGGCTGCGGGACGCGGCCAAGGCGTCCGGCAAGGCGCTGGCCATCATGGCCGATCTGCAGGGCCCGAAGATCCGGCTGGGCCGGTTCGCCGACGGCCCGCACGACTGGAACACCGGGGACTCGGTCACCATCACCGTGCAGGACATCGTCGGCACCAAAGAGCGGGTGTCGACCACCTACAAGGGTCTGGCCCGGGACGCCCGTCCCGGCGACCGGCTGCTGATCGACGACGGCAAGGTCGGTCTGGTCGTCACCGCGGTCGACGGTGACGACGTCACGTGCTCGGTCACCGAGGGTGGCCCGGTCTCCAACAACAAGGGCATCTCGCTGCCGGGGATGAACGTCTCCGTGCCGGCCATGTCCGAGAAGGACATCGCCGACCTGAAGTTCGCGCTGTCCCTGGGCGTGGACGTCATCGCGCTGTCCTTCGTCCGGTCGCCCACCGACGTCGACCTGGTCCGCGACGTGATGGACGAGGTCGGCGCCGCCCGTCGCCCGGTCATCGCCAAGCTGGAGAAGCCCGAGGCGGTCGCGAACCTCGAGGCGATCGTCCGCGCCTTCGACGGGATCATGGTCGCTCGCGGCGATCTCGGCGTCGAGCTGCCGCTGCAGCAGGTGCCGCTGGTGCAGAAGCGTGCGGTCCAGGTGGCCCGGGAGAACGCCCGCCCGGTCATCGTGGCCACCCAGATGCTCGACTCGATGATCGAGCACTCCCGCCCGACCCGGGCCGAGGCCTCCGACGTCGCCAACGCGATCCTGGACGGCGCGGACGCGGTCATGCTCTCCGGCGAGACCTCCGTCGGCAAGTACCCGATCATCGCGGTCAAGACCATGGCCCGGATCATCGAGGC
>NZ_JBMDXT010000021.1:0-2422 GCF_048594475.1 Nakamurella sp.
CGCCGCCGGCCCAGCGCAGCACCAGGGGCTCCCGCCGCTGGACCCCGCGCAGCCGGTGTTCGGACAGGCTGGTCGAGCGGGTGGTCAGCAGCCCCCGGGTCACCTGCAGCGTGCCCCCCGGGTGCCGGGTCAGCCGGAAGCCGCTGAAGGACAGCACGTACCCGGCCACCGACAGAACCGTGACCAGCAGCAACACGGCGGCCGCGGCCACCGCCACGTCCAGCCAGACCGACCGCCCGCGCAGGAAACCCAGGATCTGTTCGACCGGACCGAAGTCGGCCGGGTTGAGCCGGGCCTCGTGCAGCAGGCGCAGCCCGAACCCGATCAGCACCGCGCCGGTGACGACCCCGGACAGCGTCGCCGGGGCCAGGGCGATCCAGCGGGGGTGCAACCGGGCCAGTTCGATCTCGCCCTCGAACCCGTCGGGCGACCCGGCGCCGACGCCGGGTTGCGCGTCGCTGTCGCCGCCGGGTTGCCGGGCGAGTTCGCTGCCGGGTCGTGCGGCGGTGTCGCCGCCGGGTTGCCGGGCGATCTGCCCGGTGATCTGGCCGCCGGATTGTCCGGCGTCGTCGCCGATCGGCGGTGCGTCGGGTTCGCCGGCGAATCGGCCGCCGGTGCCGCCGGGCGGCTCGCCCGACGTCCCGGACGGCGCGCCGCCCGGCCGTCCGGGCCGGAGACCCGGGTGAACCGCGTCGATCGCGCCGGCCGCGATGGCCACGTCCGACGCCTCCGCCCCCGCGGCGGGATTCGGTGGCGCGCTGGGCGTCGCGGTTCCGGCCCCCGGAGCCCGGTGCAACAGTTCCGCACGCAGGCCCGGGACCGCGGCCGCCGGCAGCCCGTCCAGCCGAACGGATCGGGCGTGGGCGTGCGAGCTGCCGGTGCCGATGTCCACCCGCACCAGCCGCAACAGCCGCTGCAACGGGTGCGCGCTGACGTCCAGCGTGCGGATCCGGTCGCGGGGGACCGCGAGCTGGGTGCGTTGCAGGATCCCGCGGCGCACCTCGACCAGGGTGGGGGTGATCCGGTACCGGGTGGACAGGTACCGGGCGATCCCCAGACCGACGACCAGTACGGTGCCGATCAATCCCCACGGCGGCCCGTCGTCGCCGCGCGATCCGGCGAACAGCAGGATCACCAGCATCGGGATGAAGCGGATGACGTCCCGCACCGGCTCGACCAGCAACATCCCGGGGGACAACCGCCGCCAGGGCGGGTCCGGGGCGGAACGGCCCGTCCCGTTGATCGCGGCGTCGGCCCGGCCGTCCGGAGCCGCCGGCGCGGCACCCGGATCGCCCGTCCCGCTGTGCGGATCGCCTGGGTCGGCCGCGGCGTCGCCGGCCGCGCCTGTCGGCTCGTTCGGCCGGGTGGCCGGGCTGCTCGGCCGGGACGGCGGATCGTCGGTCATGTCGCGTCGCCGCGGGTGGCCTGGGCGGCGGCGGTGATCCGCGCGGCCAGGGCGGTCGCGGTGGCGGCGTCCAGGCCCTCCACCGTGAGCGGGCCGGCCGCGGAGGCGGTGGTGACGGTGAGGGTGGTGAGCCGGAACAACCGGGCCAGCGGTCCCTGCGCGCTGTCCACCGTCTGCACCCGACCGAGCGGGGCGATCCGCCACTCCTGGGTCCACCATCCGGTGCGGGTGTCCATCGCGGTGCCGCTGAGCTCCCAGCGGTGCACCCGGTACCGCCACGCCGGCATGACGGCCAGGTGCAGCGCGGCCAGCACGACGGTGACGGTCAGCAGAACCGGCTTGGCCGGTGGAAACGGCCACTCCAGCAGCATCGCGATCACCTGGACGGCCGCCAGGGCGAGCCACCCGAGCGCCGCCCGGGTGAACCAGTACCACTGGGCCCGCGGCGCGACCCGGTTCGCCGGGACCCGGACGGCCGGGGTCGGGCCGGTCGTGTCGGTCGTCATGGGTCCATCGTCCGCCCGCCCGCCCGGAGCCGGTTCGCGGCCGGCCGCGCGGCCCGGGTCGAGGTAGGCCATGGTGGGACTGAGCCTCGCGCCGACTGAAGACCTGCGCCCGCTGAGCGGGCGGAAACCTTCACTCGGCTGCGGTTCGGCGGGTCGGCGGGTCGGCGGGGCCCAGCTGGAACGGGGGCTCGTGCCGAACGAAGACCGTCGCCCGCTCAGCGGGCAGAAACCTTCGTTCGGTGCCGCTGGGCGCATCGGCGGGGCCCGGCTGGAGCACGGCCTCGGGCCGACTGAAGACCTGCGCCCGTTCAGTGGGCTTCAACCTTCACTCGGCGGGACCGCGAGGATCTTGGGGCCGGGCTGGAGCACGGCCTCGTGCCGACTGAAGACCTGCGCTCGCTGAGCGGGCTTGAACCTTCACTCGGCTCAGCCTCGCGGTCGCGGCGGGGCCCGGCTGGAACGGGGGCTCGTGACGATCGAAGACCGGCGCCCGCTCAGAGGGCTTCAACCT
>NZ_JBMDXT010000210.1:0-5675 GCF_048594475.1 Nakamurella sp.
CTGATCTACCGGCCGTCCGCGGTCACCCCGGTCGGCCCGTTCCGCGTCCTGAATTCGTCGATCGACCCCCGCTTCGACGACACCCGCAACCGCCCGGTGCTGGTGCAGACCTTCCAGACCGCGGCCGGCGGCCGGTTCACCCTGGCCGTGGCCCACCTGAAGTCCAAGGGCAGCGCCTGCGGCGATGACGACCCGGACACCGGCGACGGTCAGGGCAACTGCAACCTGACCCGGACGGCCGCCGCGCAGGCGCTGGCCGACTTCCTGGCCACCGACCCCACCGGCAGTGGCGACCCCGACCGGATGATCGTCGGCGACCTGAACTCCTACGACCACGAGGACCCGATCCGGACGCTGACCGGCGCCGGCTACACCGATCAGATCGCGCGGTTCGGTGGCGCGGACGCCTACAGCTACGTCTTCGACGGCCAGGTCGGCTACCTCGACCACGTCCTGGCCTCGGCCACGCTGACCGGCCAGATCACCGGGGCCGGCGAATGGCACATCAACGCCGACGAGCCGGACGTGCTGGACTACGACACCTCGTTCAAGCCGGCCGAGCAGGACGCCCTGTACGCCCCCGACGCGTTCCGCGCCTCCGACCACGACCCGGCGCTCGCCGGGCTGGCCCTCACCCCGGCGACCGCCGCCGCCTGCTACGGCCCGGCCCAGCGGGTCGCCGACTACGCCCCCGGCCCGGCCGGCTCGGGCCGCCCGGTGGACCGCGACGACCCGGCGGTCGCGCTGGGCCCGGCCGGTTCCGACCGCGGAGCGCGGGACGCCGTCGCGCTGGGGCTGGGCGGCCGGCTCACCCTGGAGTTCACCCGGCCGGTGCAGAACCTGCCCGGCGCGGACATCGCCGTGGTGCCCGCCGTCCCCCGGGTGGTCACCGACCTGGCCGACCGGGCCCGGGTGGCGGCGTCCGCCGACGGGCAGACGTGGGTGGACCTGGGCCCGGTCCGGGCCTACGGCGCCGGTTCGGTCGACCTGGGACCGCTGGCCGCCGCCCGGTTCATCCGGATCACCGACGCCACCCCCCGGCTGCCGTGGCCGCTGCGCCTGCTCCAGGACGGGTTCGACCTGGACGGCGTCGACGTGCGGGCCGGCTGCGCCTGACCGGACCGCCGGACGGACCGGGCCCCGGTTCAGGACTTGGTTCCGGACCCGGTTCAGGATCCGATCAGCGCAGGACCGCGACCACGATCGCCACCAGCAGCAACGCGACCAGCGCGACGGTCATCCAGCGCCGGGTGACCTCCGGCAGGGGGCGCCGGCTCATCGGGCGGCCTCCTGCGGGGCGGCGGGGACCGCGCCCCGGTCGCCGTCGCGGCGCGAGTGCCAGGCCAGCACGGCGTCCACCGCGCGGTCGATCAGGCCGGCCAGCAGGTAGCACAGCGGCCCGAGCACGGCGAGCAACAGCACGACCTGGATCCAGTAGGACTGGCCGGCGATCCACGACTCGACCGCGTCGACCACATCGAGCACGGTCTGCCACATGCCCTGCAGGGTACGCAGGCGCGCCGGGTCCGGGCCTACTGTGGGCGCCATGCTCGCCGTCTACGCCGACGCCCCGCATCCCGACGATCCGCTGGCCGGGATCGTGGTGGGTGAGCGCCCCGAGCCGGCCGTGCCGGACGGGTGGACCCGGGTCCGGGTCCGGGCCGCCTCGCTCAACCGGCACGACCTGTGGACGCTGCGCGGGGTCGGCATCCGACCGGAGCAGTTCCCGATGATCCTGGGCTGCGACGGCGCCGGCGTCACCGACGACGGCCGCGACGTGGTGATCTACCCGATCATCGCCTCCCCCGGCTGGAGCGGCGACGAGACCGTCGACCCCCGCAGGCACATGCTGACCGAACGGGAACCGGGCACGTTCGCCGAGTACGTCGCGGTGCCCGACCGCAACCTGCTGCCGTTGCCGGCGTCGATGACCCACGCGAGGGCCGCGGTGCTGGGCACCACCTACCTGACCGCCTACCGGATGCTGGCCACCCGCAGCGGGCTGCCGGCTGGGTCGACCATCCTGGTGCAGGGGGCGACGGGCGGGGTGTCCACCGCGCTGATCCAGCTCGGCCGCGCGCTGGGCATGCGGGTCTGGGCGACGTCCCGGACCGAGGCCGGCCGGTCCCGGGCCGTGGACCTGGGCGCGCACGCGGCGTTCGAGACCGGCGCGCGGCTGCCCGACCGGGTCGACGGGGTGTTCGAGTCCGTCGGCAAGCAGACCTGGGCGCACTCGATGCGGGCGGTACGGCCCGGCGGGGTCGTCGTCTGCTGCGGCGCGACCAGCGGCTATGACCCGTCCGCCGACCTGCAGCGGCTGTTCTTCCTGCAGATCTCGGTGATCGGCTCCACGATGGGCACCCTGGACGAGATGCGCCGGCTGATCGCGGTCTGCGACGCGACCGGCCTGGTGCCGGTGGTGGACCGCACCTACCCGCTGGCCCAGGGGGCGCAGGCGCTGCGCGACCTGGAGGAGGGCGGCCCGGGCAAGCTCGTGCTGGTGCCCTGACCGGCCCGCGCCGACCGCCCCGATGACCCGACCGCGATGACCCGACCGCGATGACCCGACGGGTCGGCCCGCTGGCCGGCGTGCTCGCGGCGACGGCGCTGTCGGTCACGGCCAACAGCGTCGTCGCGATCGCGGTGCCCTGGCTGGTGCTGGAGCGCACCGGCAGCGCGGCGCTGGCCGGCCTGGCCGGCGCGGCGGCCATCGCCCCCATCGTCCTCGCCGCGGTGTTCGGCGGCGCCCTGATCGACCGGATCGGCAAGCGGCGGACGTCACTGATCGCCGACGGGCTCAGCGCCTCCGCGGTCGCCGCCCTGCCGATCGCCGACGCGACCGTCGGGCTCGGCGTCGGGCTGGTGCTCGTGCTCGTCGCGGTCGGGGCGGTGTTCGACAGCCCGGGCGCGGCCGCCCGGGAGGCGTTGCGGCCGGACGTGGCCCGGGCGGCCGGCGTGCCGCTGGCCCGGGTGAACGCGTGGGGCGAGGTCGCCGAGAACACCGGCTCTCTGGCCGGTCCGGCGCTGGCCGGGCTGCTGCTGGTGCTGGTCGGCGGGTTCGGCACGGTCTGGGTGGCGGTGGCGCTGTTCCTGCTCGCGCTGGCCGTCACCGCGGTCCTGGTGCCGGCGCACCTCTCGGCCCGGCCCGCGCCCGAGCCGTACCTGCGGTCGGTCCTGGACGGCGTCCGGTTCCTGCTGCGGGACCGCACCCTGCGCGCGATCACGCTGACCGCCGCGGTGATCTGGCTGTTCCTGCTGCCGTTCGAGTCGGTGGTGCTCAACGCCTACCTGAACGAGTCCGGGCAGGTCGTCGCGTTCGGCGTCATCCTGGCCGCGTACGCGGGCGGGGCGATCGGCGGGGCGCTGGCCTACGGGGCCGTCGCGCACCGGGCGCCGACCCGGGTCGCGCTGGTCGCCGCGCTGGCCCTGGCCGGGCTGTCGCTGGGTGCGTTCGCGGCATTGCCGCCGGTGCCGGTGATGGTCGGGCTCGCCCTGGTCGCCGGCGTCGTGACCGGCCCGATCAACCCGCTCTGCGCGGTCATCGTGCAGTCCCGCACGCCGGAACGGTTCCGGGGCCGGGTGATCGGGTCGTACACCGCCCTGGCCCTGGCCGCCGGGCCGCTCGGCCTGCTGGCCTTCGGCCCGCTCGTCGACACCTACGGCCCGGCCGCCGGTTTCGCCGCGATCGGGGCCGGCCTGATGCTGGCCGCCCTGGTCGCCCTGCTCGCGCGGGGGCTGCGCGGGCTGGGCCGGCCGCCGCGCCACGTCTGAGGCTCAGCCGCGCCGCCCGAGCAGGGTGACGACGAGGATGCGGTCCACGGTGGTCAGGAAGCCGACCACCCGCGGCGCGCACCACAACACGCCTAGGCCCAGCAGGGCGTACGCGATCATGGCCGGCCAGGTGTCGAGGAAGAAGCCGGGCCACAGCTGCGTGCCGTGGTGGACCGTGCCGTCGGCCGCGACCTCGGCCGGCAGCCAGAGCCGCCACGCCGGGTAGGTCAGCGCCCCGAGTCCGGCGCTGTAGAACGCGACGGCGACGGTGAAGGTCAGCGGGGCCAGCCCGATCTTGACGCAGAAGTACGCGACCGCCCGCCAGTGGGCCGGATCCCGCACCACGGCACCGATCGCGGCGATCGGGCCGGGGCGGCGCGGCGCCGTCCACGGCGGACCCTCGGTCGGCAGCTCGAGCAGCGCGGCGGCCAGGGACCGCTGCACGAGGCCGCCGAACCGGGCGACCAGCAGGGCCAGCACCAGGATCGGGACGCCGGCGTAGATCACCACCAGCCCGAGCCCGACCGACAGCAACGTCACCAGCAGGGTGAAGAACGCGATCGCCGGCACGAGATCGACGACGGCGTAGACGAGTTCGGCCCAGGCCCGGGGCGAGGTCAGGCCCGGGGCCGGGGTCCGGCGGACGAGATCGGCGCGGCCGGCCGGCGGGAGCTCGGTGGGCCAGGCGGTGGTGGTCATGGCTCGATCGTTCGCCCGACCCGGGCCGCCGCCCAGCGGTCGAGGGTGTCGGCTCGGGTAGGGCTAGACCCCCCAGGCAGCCGCGATTCGCTCCTGGCGTCGCCGCCCGACACCGGCCGGCCCGCAGCAACGGGGAGACCGTCCGCGTGGTCGGGTCACCGGCCTGCGGCACCGGTCGTACCGTCCGGCCTGACGGCGTCCCCGGACACGGTGTCCCACCGCTGAACGGCCAGCGCGCCGCGCGCGACCGCGCCGGGCGGGGTCAGCCGCAGCGCGGTGTCCCGGAGACGGCTGGTCACCGGCCCATCGGCCTGCAGGACCCGTCCGAGCAGGCGCGCCTGCCGGGCGACCCGCCGGGTGCGCGGGCGGCGCAGCCGGTCATAGGTGGTCAGGGCGGCGTCGACATCGTCCGCGCGGTGAGTGCCGCCGTCGGTCCCGACCGTCCCGGCCAGCAGGGCGACCAGGGTCGCGGCGTCCTCCAGCGCCTGGTTGCCACCCTGCCCCAGGTTCGGGGTCATGGCGTGCGCGGCGTCGCCGAGCAGGACGCACCGGCCGTGCCGGAACGTCGGCAGCGGGCCGGCCAGCTCCTCGATGGGCAGCGCCTGGATCCGGTCGGCCGGGGTGGCATCGATCAGCTCGGCGATCGGCGCGTGCCAGGCGCCGAACAGGTCCAGGACGGCGTCCGGGCCGGCGGCCAGCGGCGCACCGGGCGGCTGCGAGCGCACGGCGAACCAGTAGACGCGCCCGTCGGCCAGCGGCGCGATGCCGAAACGCAGGCCGCGGCCGACCGTCTCGCCGGTCCCGTCGCCGACGTCGACCGGCCGGTCGGTCACCCCGCGCCAGGCGACGTAGCCGGCGGGCCGGACGCCGGGATCGCCGGGCCGGGCGGCGCGGATCCGGCTGCGGATGCCGTCGGCCGCCACCACCACGTCGACCGTGAGCCGGGTGCCGGCCACCTCGATCGTCCGGCCGTCGCCGCTGACCCGCTCGACTGCCGCGCCGGTGCGCACCGTGCCCGGCGCCAGCGCGTCGAGCAGCATCCGGTGCAGGTCGGCCCGGTGCACGACCGCCACGGTCCGGGTGGCCGCGGGCGGCAGCCGGACCAGCCAGCGCCCGTCCGGCCGGCGCTGACCCGCCGGCGCGGCTGCGATCGGGCCGCCGGGTGCGGCGCCGATCGCCCGGGCCGGCTCGGCCAGCCCGAGCGC
>NZ_JBMDXT010000211.1:0-20402 GCF_048594475.1 Nakamurella sp.
CGCCGGATCTCGGACTTCCGTCGCGATCCGGCGGCCCCGCCGAACACGCCGGAGGACTGGGTCGGCTCCACCACCTGCGTGCGGGGGCACGACCCGGTCGGCCGCACCGTCCTGCCGGACGGCACCGACCTGGCCGCGGCCATCGCCGCCGACCCGCGGTACTGGTTGGGCCAGGCCCACCTGAACCGGTACGGCGTGGACACCAAACTGCTGGTCAAGCTGCTCGACGCGGGCCAGCGGCTGCCCGTGCACGCCCACCCGGACGGCGCGTTCGCGCGGGCCGAGCTGGGCGCCGCGCACGGCAAGGCGGAGGCCTGGTCGATCATGACCGGGGGTGAGGTCCACCTGGGCCTGCGGCGCGACGTCGCGCTCGCGGAGCTGCGGGACCTGGTCGACCGGCAGGACACCGAGACCCTGCTCGATCTGCTGCACCGCGTCCCGGTGGCCCCGGGCGACCGGGTGTACGTACCGCCCGGGGTGCTGCACGCGATCGGGGCCGGGGTCCTGCTCACCGAGGTCCAGGAGCCCGAGGACCTGTCGATCCTGCTCGAGTGGCGGGACTTCGACCTGGACGGAACCGTCGACGGCCACCTGGGTCTCGGCTTCGACAAGGCCCTGCTGGCGGTCGAGCGCACGGGCCGGGGGGCCGCGGAGATCGATGCGCTGATCGTGCGGGCGGACGCCGCGACGGCCGGCCTTCCGGCCGCCGCCGACGAGTACTTCCGGCTGGAGCGCGTCGACGTGGCCGGCCCGACGGAGCTCGGATCGGGGTTCGCCGTGCTGGTCGTGCTCGACGGGCTCCTGCACGTACCCGGACCCGGGGGCCCGCTCGCGCTGCCGGCCGGCCGAACGGCCCTGCTCCCGGCCGGCTGCACCGAGCGGACCGTGGACGGGGCCGGCCGGCTGCTGCTGGCCCGCCCGCCCGCGGCCTGACGGGCGGCGACGATGACCCAGGGGCCTGGACAGCCGCCGATCCTGGTGCCGGTGCCCGCCCTGCCGGCGGACGCCCCCGACCCGCGGACCGGGCCAGGGGTGCCCGACCGCCCCGGCGGGGCGGCGGACCTGTACGCGCGCGGGCTGCTGGCCCGCACCGACGCCATCGCCGGCGTCACCGAGCACGACGGTCCGGACGGGCGGACGATCCGGGTCCGGGTGGCCGGCGGGCTGGATCTGGACGTGCTGCCCGACCGGGGGTTCGACATCGGCCGGGCCGCCGCCGGCGGGTGGCCGCTGTCCTGGGTCTCGCCGGTGGCCGACCCCCGGCCGCTCGACGTCCCCGCGGGGGACGCCTGGCTCGCCCGGTTCGTCGGGGGGCTGCTGGTGACGTGCGGTCCGGAGAACATCGGACCGGCCACCGGCCGGGCCGGCCTGCACGGCAGCCACCATCACCGGCCCGGTCGCCTGCTGGAACGCTGCGCCGGCGTGCGGGACGGCGTCCCGTTCGCCCGGCTGGCCGGGACGGTCGAGTACGCAAGTGTCTTCGGGCCGAGCGCGCGGCTGGAACGGGTCGTCGAGTCGAGCGTGCAGCCCGGCGGCGCCGCCGTCCTGCGGGTGGTCGACGACCTGCACAACGACGGCCCGGGGGCCTTCCCGGCCGCGCTGCTCTACCACCTGAACCTGGGGGCGCCGATCCTGCTCCCCGGAACGACGGTGCGCTGGCCCGGCACCCGCCGGGTCGAGCGCGAGCCGTGCCCGGCGGTGCCCGATCCCTCGATCATGCCCGAGCCGACGGAGGAGATCACCGAGTCCGTCGTCGCCCACCACGAGCCGCGGGTCGACGCGGACGGGTTCGTCCGGGTCGTGGTCACCGCTCCGCGGGGTCCGGCGGTCGAACTGGCCTGGTCGGCGGACACCCTGCCGCACGCCTACCAGTGGACGCTGCCGACCCGTCGCCGCTGGGCGCTGGGCATCGAGCCGGCCAGCGCACCGCTGTTCGGCCCGGCCCGGTCGGGGCCCGGCGCCGGCGCGCCGCTGGTGCCGCCCGGCGGGGTGCGGCGGCACGAGCTGCGCATCACCGTCGATCCGGCGGACCGTCCGGGGTGGTGGTGACCCGGCAGGACTCCCGCTCCACCAGCTCGACCGGCACGACCGTGCGCCGCGGCCAGCGGCCTCGGGGCTGGTGCAGGCGGTCCGAGATGCGTTGCGCGGCAAGTTCACCCATGCGGTGCGGGTGTTGGTCGATGACCGTCAGTGACGGTTGCAGCAGGTCGGCCAGCGGGAAGTCGCCGAAGGTGGTGACCGCCATCGACCGCGAGCGCAACGCCGGGACCAGCCCGACGGCGGCCCGCGCGTTGGTGCAGAACAGGGCGGTGGGCCGGTCGTCGAGCCGGTCCAGGGCGGCCACGGCGGCGGCCGCCCCGGCCCGGTCCGTCGCCCCGAGCACGATCAGCCGCTCGTCGAGCGTGAGCCCGGCGTCGCCGACCGCCGACCGGTACCCGGCGAGCCGGTCCAGCGTCGTCGGCAGGGTCAGGGTGTCGCCCAGGAAGGCGATCCGGGTGTGGCCGTGGTCGGCCAGGTGGGTGGTGGCCAGATGGGCCCCGCGGCGGTCGTCGGCGACGAAGAGGTCGGCGGTCAGGCCCACCGGCGGCCGGTCGGCGAACACCACCGGAATCCGGTCGACCCAGGCCCGGAGGTAGCCGTGGTCGTCGCCGACCGGGGCGATGATGAGCCCGGTCAGCGCCTGCCGGAGCATCGCCTGCACCACCTCGGGCTCCCGCTCGGCGCTGCCCAGGCTGGCGATGATGACCGACATGCCCCGCCGCGCGGCGTGCAGTTCGGCGGCGCGGGCCAGCTGGGCGAAGAACGGGTCCACGATGTCCGGAACGGCCACCCCGATCACCGGGGCGCGCCCGTTGCGCAGGGTGGTCGGGATCGCGTTGGGCACGTAGTTCAGCTCGTCCAGCGCCGCCGAGACCCGTTGCCGGGTGGCCTCACTGACGTGGGGATCCTGGTTGAACACCCGGGAGACGGTCTTGGCGCTGACCCCCGCCCGGGCGGCCACGTCCCGCATGGTCGCCACGACCGCGCCTCCTTCTGCTCCGGCCGGGCCGTCCTCCGGCCGGGCGATCGTCCGATCGGTCAGCGGCAGGTGAAGCCGCCGTCGATGGGCAGGCTGACCCCGGAGATCATCGAGGCGCCGTCGCCGAGCAGGAACACGATCGGGGCGGCGATCTCGTCCTCGGTGGCCCACCGGTGCAGCGGCATGGCGTCCAGGAACGGGCCACCGACGTCCTCCCGGCCCCAGTACCAGGCCGACATCGGGGTCATCACCACGGTCGGGTTCACGCTGTTGACCCGAATGCCGTACCGGCCCAGTTCGAGGGCGGAGACCCGGGTGATGTTGTCCAGCGCCGCCTTCGACGACCCGTACGAGATGTGCCCGGTCAGCGCGACCAGGCTCGCCTGGCTGGAGACGTTGACGATCGAGCCGCCGCGCCCGAGCCGGATCATCGACCGCGACGTGTACTTGGTGACCAGCAGGGCCCCCCGCGCGTTGGTGCTGATCACCTTGTCGAACACCGAGATGTCCGTGTCCATCGGGGTGGCGATCTCGCCACCGAAGCCGGCGCAGTTGACCACCCCGTACAGGTCGAGGCCGTCCAGCGCGTCCCGCACGCTGTCCTCCTCACCGAGGTCGAAAACCAATGGCCGGGATCCTGTCTCGGCGATGATCGGGTCCAGGCCCGCGGCCGTCCGGCCGGCCGCGATCACCTGCGCGCCGGCCGCCGTGAGCTGGCGGACGACCGCGCCCCCGATGCCACCGGCGGCGCCGGTGACCAGGATCGTGCGTCCGTCGAAGTCGGTCATGAGTACTCCAGGGTGTCGGAACAGGTTGGTGAACAGGAGAGTTCGGGATGCAGGTGGGGCCGCAACGGCCGGTCCGGCCCGCGCTCGATCGGGTCAGCCTAGCGGCCCGCAGCCTCCATGTCACGCGTGTCTTGATGGCGGCCCGGGGCCCAACGGTGGGGCGGGACATGATGGCCGCCGGACTCTTGACACGCGTGACACGGCTCTCCTATCGTGGCCGCAGATCGAGCGGATCAGCCCTGGCCGCCCGGTGTTCCGCGTCGCCGCGCCGCCGGCGCCGCGACCGCTGCTCGCCCACCCCGCGTCCGCGCCCACCCGGCCCGGCCCGCGGCCCTCGCCCCCGGAGTCCCGATGCCTTCGCTCAGCGCCGACGCCCTGGCCGCCCTCGACCCGCGGGTGGCCGTTCCCGCCTACGACCGGGCCGACGTCACCGTCGGGATCGTGCACATCGGGGTCGGGGCGTTCCACCGGGCGCACCAGGCCGTGTACGTCGACGACGTGCTGGCCGCCGGCGACCGGGCCTGGGGCATCTGCGGGGTCGGCGTGCTGCCGCAGGACAGCGGGATCCGGGACGCGCTGGCCGCCCAGGACGGCCTGTACACGCTGCTGACGGTGGACGGGGCCGGGGCCACCGCCGCCCGGGTGGTCGGTTCGCACGTCGCCCACCTGCACGCCCCGGACGATCCGCAGGCGGTGATCGACCGGATGGCCGACCCGGCCACCCGGATCGTCACGCTCACCATCACCGAGGGCGGCTACGGGATCGACGACGCCACCGGGCAGTTCGAGCCGAGCGACCCGCTGACCCTGGCCGACCTGGCCGGGCAGACGCCGCCGCGCAGCGGGTTCGGGTTGATCGTCGCGGCGCTGGCCGCGCGGCGGGCCGCCGGCACGGCCCCGTTCACCGTCCTGTCCTGCGACAACATCCAGCACAACGGCGCCGTCACCCGGGCCGCGCTCACGGGGTTCGCCCGCGCCGGTGATCCGGAGCTGGCCGACTGGATCGGTGCGCAGGTCGCGTTCCCCAACTCGATGGTCGACCGGATCACCCCGGTCACCACCGACGCCGTGCGGGCGGCGGTGACCGGCTACGGCGTCACCGACGCCGCTCCGGTGCGGTCCGAGGCCTTCCGCCAGTGGGTGATCGAGGACCGGTTCAGCGCCGGACGTCCCGCCCTGGAGCAGGTGGGCGTGCAGATCGTGCCGGACGTCCCCCCCTACGAGAAGATGAAACTGCGCCTGCTCAACGCCTCCCACCAGGTGATGAGCTACCTCGGCGCGCTGGCCGGCTTCAGCTACGTGCACGAATTCTGCCGCGACCCCGAGTTCGCCGAGTTCCTGCTCGGCTACCTGCACGCCGAGGCCATCCCGACGCTGGACCCGGTGCCGGGCATCGACCTGACCGCGTACTGCCGGTCGCTGATCGAGCGGTTCGGCAGCGAGGCCATCCTGGACACGCTCGCCCGGCAGACCGTCGACGCATCGGTCCGCATCCCCACGTTCGTGCTGCCCGTGCTGCGCGACCGGCTCGCCGCGGGCGGCGACATCCGCCGGGCCACCCTGGCCGTGGCCGCCTGGAGCCGCTACCTGGAGGGCGCGACCGACGCCGGCGCCCCGCTCGAGATCTCCCCGGACCGGCGCCGGGCCGGCCTGCAGGCCGCGGTGGAGGCCGAGCGACGGACGCCGGGCGCCTTCCTGGACCCGCCCGTGGTGTTCGGCGAGCTGGCCGGTGACGCCCGGTTCCGGGCCGCGTTCGTGGCCGCCCGGGCGGAGCTGGCCGAGCGCGGGGCCCGCGCCGCCGCGGTGGCGCTGGGCTGATCCCGGCAACTCCGGGCTGCGGCAATACCATCGGGTCACCAGGTCCGACGGACCGAGCCATCGCCCCGGAGGGTCTGTGCAGCGCAAGCCCACGATGAACGACGTGGCCCGGCAGGCCGGGGTCGCGCTCAAGACCGTGTCCCGGTACGTCAACGGCGACCCCACCATCGGGCCCGACTTCGCCGAACGGATCCGGCAGGCGATCGACGATCTGGGATACCGGCGCAACATGGCCGCGGCCCGGATCCGGCCCGGTCAGAGCGCCAAGATGATCGGGCTGATCATCAGCGACCTGTCGAACCCGTACTTCGCCGCGCTGGCCCGGGCGATCGAACTGGGGGCCGCGGAGTCGGGCTACATGCTCACCATCGCCAGCTCGGAGGAGAACGGGCCGCGCCACGACCGCTTGGTCGACCGGCTGCTGGAGCAGCAGGTCGACGCGATCATCGACGTGCCGCCCCGCGCCCCCGGGCGGCCGTGGCGGCAGATCCCGCCGCCGCTGCCGCCGCTGGTGTTCGTCGACCGGCCGGCCGACTTCGCCGCCGACACGGTGCTGGCCGACAACGCCGGCGGCGCCCTCGCGGCGACCCGGGCCCTGCTGGACGGCGGCGCCCGGTCGATCGCGTTCGTCGGGGACTCGGTGGAGATCTTCACGATGGGGGAGCGGCTCGCGGGCTACCGGCAGGCCCTCGCGGAGCGGGGGGTGCCCCTGGACGACGACCTGGTCGTGGACACCGCGCACACCACCGACGAGGCGATGCGGGTCGTGCTGGAGCTGCTCGGCCGCGGCCGGGCCGACGCCGTGTTCGCGGCCAACAACCGATCGGCCTTCGGCGCCCTGCGCGCGTTCCGGCTGGGCGAGACGTTCCTGCCGCTGATCGGGTTCGACGAGTTCGAGGCGGCCGCGCTGGTCAACCCGCCGATCTCGGTGGTGACCCAGGACATCGCGGCCATGGGCCGGGCCGCCGCCGGCCTGGCCCTCGCCCGGCTGGCCGGGGACGACGCACCCTTCCGCACGGTCGTGCTGCCGACGAGCCTGATGCTGCGCGGGTCCGAGCGGCTGCTGCCGATCGCCTGACCCGGTCCGGCCGGGGGCCGCCGCCGGGTGGCACGATCGGGCCATGGGTCAGGTGTTCGCCGCGATCGACGGCAAGCTGCAGGACTGGATCGACCGCCAGCACATGTTCTTCGTGGCAACCGCCCCGTCCGGGTCGGACGGCCTGGTGAACCTCTCGCCCAAGGGCATGGGCGGGACCTTCGCCGTGCTCGACCCGACCCATGTCGGCTACCTGGACTACACCGGCTCCGGCGCCGAGACCATCGCGCACCTGCGGGACAACGGCCGGATCGTGGTCATGTTCTGCGCCTTCGACGGGCCCCCGCGGATCGTCCGGCTGCACGGCCACGGCCGGGTCGTCCGGCCCGGGGCCGCCGAGTTCGACCCCCTGCGGGCCCGGTTCGGCAAGCCGGCGACGGCCGGGCAGCGCGCGATCGTGGTGATCGAGCTGACCCGGATCTCCGACAGCTGCGGCTTCTCCATCCCGTTGATGGACTTCCGCGCCGACCGCGACGTGCTGGACCGCGTGCACCGGCGCAACGAGGGCGAGCACGGAGAGCAGTACTTCCACGACTACTGGGCCCGCAAGAACGCGGTCAGCGTGGACGGGCTGCCGGCGCTGGAACCGGACCCGGGACCGGCCGCGACCGGCTGACCGGAGCGGGTCCGGCCCGCCGGCCGCGCCCGGCCCCGGGTCCGCGGCTCGCGCCCGCCGGTCGGCCGATCAGCCGGCCGGCTCGGCCCGGGCGACCGCCAGAGCACGGTCCAGATCGGTCCAGAGGTCCTCGACGTGCTCGATGCCCACGCTCATCCGGATCAGCCCGGGCGGGATGTGCCCCTGGCCGGCCAGCTTGGCCCGCCGTTCGAGGGTGGTCTCCACGCCGCCCAGCGACGTCGCCGCCACCGCCACCCGCACCGCCGCGCACACCGCGTCGGCCGGTCCGGCCCCACCGGCGACCTCGAACGAGAGCATCGATCCGAATCCCGTCATCTGGGCCGCCGCCCGCCGGTGGCCGGGATCCTCGGGCAGGCCGGGGTAACGGACGCGGGTGACCGCGGGGTGGCCGGCCAGCCGGGTGGCGAGCACCCCGGCCGAGGCCTGGGCCCGTTCCAGCCGCACCGGCATGGTGCGCAGGCCGCGCAACGCCAGGTAGGACTCGAGCGCCCCCGGCGTCCCGCCGGCCAGCTGCCGGCGGCGCCGGATCGGCGCGGCGCGCCCGGCATCCCGGGCGACCACGACGCCGCTGAGCAGATCGGAATGACCGCCGATGAACTTGGTCGCGCTGTGCAGGACGTAGTCGGCGCCCAGGTCCAGCGGCCGCTGCAGCAACGCGGTGGCGAAGGTGTTGTCCACGACCACCACCGCGCCCCGGTCGCGGCCGAACGCGCACAGCCGCGGCAGGTCGGCGATGTCGATCAGCGGGTTGGTCGGCGACTCCAGCCAGAGCAGGTCGGCGGCCCACGCCGCCTGCTCGGTGGCCGCGGTGTCGGTGATGTCGACCGCGGTGACCTTCCACCGGCCGTGCGCGGCCCCGTCGTCCAGCAGGGTCCGCACCCCGGCGTAGCAATCGGCCGGCACGACGACCGACGCCCCGGTCGGCAGGGTCTCCAGGATCGCGGCCGCGGCGGCCATGCCCGAGGCGAACGCGACCGCGACCCCGCCCTCGAGCGCGCCCACCGCCGTCTCCAGGGCCTGCCAGGTGTCGGTGCCGCCGTCGCGGGCGTACTCGACCGGCCCGTCGGCGCGGAAGTTCGAGGCCAGCACGATGGGTGTGCTCAGCGGGTGCCCCGGGGACGGGCTCGGACGGCCCGCGGTGATCGCCACGGTCTCGATGCGCAGGTCGGGGTCGTCGTCGGTCATGGCTCCAGTCAAGCCCGTCCCCGGATCCGTCCGGCGGGCGGGCTCCACGGCCGGGTTCACCGCTGCGGGTCGACCGGGAGTTCGGTCCGGTCGAACGGAGCGGGGCGGGCGTGAGGGGCTCTGCACACACGTTCGAACACGGTGTACGGTGCAGCCCATGAGCGTGCTGCACCAGCCCTCGATGTTCGACACCCCGGCCGACGGCGACGGCCCCGCGGCTCCGGCCCTCGGATCGCTCGAGGACATGACGCGCACCGAGCTGTCCGCCGGGGCCTGGGTCGACCACCGGCCGGGTTGGCTGGCCGGCTCCGAGCCGGTGCTGGACGCCCTGCTGCGCGACGTGCCCTGGCGCGCCGAGGAACGTCAGATGTACGACCGGCAGGTGGCCGTGCCGCGCCTGCTGTGCTGGTACTCGGGCGCGCCGGGGGAGCCGGAGCCGTTCCCGCACCCGGTGCTGGCCGCCGCCCGGGCCGCGTTGAACCGCCACTACCGGCCGGCACCGGCGGACCGCTTCGTCACCGCCGGGTTGTGCCTGTACCGCGACGGTGCCGACAGCGTGGCCTGGCACGGCGACCGCATCGGCCGCGGCGCGACCCACGACACGATGGTCGCGATCCTGTCGGTGGGCAGCGGCCGCACCCTGGCCCTGCGCCCGCACGGCGGGGGCGCGGGCCCGCGGTTCCACCTGGGGCACGGCGACCTGGTGGTGATGGGCGGCAGCTGCCAGCGGACCTGGGAGCACGCGGTGCCCAAGACCGCGCGGCCCGTCGGCCCCCGGGTCAGCATCCAGTTCCGGCCCGTCGGCGTCGCCTGATCGCGGCCTGATCGCGGCCTGATCGCCGCCCGATCGGGTCCGATCGTCGCCGGTGGCACGCTGGAGGCAGATCCCGACACCGAGGAGGGCGCGATGAAGACCGTCATGGGCTGGATCGACACGATCGTGGCCAAGCTGGCCCGGCGCAAGGTCGACCGGGACGAGGGCCGGCGCTGACCGTCCGGATCCACGAAAGGTAACCCGATCGGCCCACCCGACCCGGCACAATGGGGCACCGGCCGGCACTGCCGCAGCCGGTACCGACGCCCCGGGGCCGGGGCAGGGGAGGGTCATCGGTGAACTATCCGGGTCCGGCCGGGCCGGCAGCGTCCCGCCGGCGCGGCAACCTCGTGCCGATCATCGCGGCGGTGATCGCCGGCGTGCTGCTGATCGTGGGCATCCGCTGGTTCACCACGCGCAGCGACGACCAGGGCGCCGGCACCGACGCCGGCCCGACCACGGCCGCCACCGCGGCGCCGCCGCCCCGGGCGGGCTGCACCAGGGTCACCGTCGCGGCCTCCAGCGAGAAGGCCGCGCTGCTGCAGGACCTGGCGCAGACCTACAACGCGGCCGGCCGCACCGTCGACGGAGCGTGCTTCGACGTGGCGGTCGCATCGGTGGCCTCGGGCACCGCCGAGGCCCGGCTGGCCCAGGGCTGGGACGAGTCCCTCGACGGCCCCGCCCCGGACGCGTGGACCCCGGCCGCCTCGACCTGGGTCAGCCTGCTGGCCAGCGACCTGACCGCCAAGGACCGGCCGACCATCCTGCCCGCCGACGCGCTGACCGCGCCCCGGTCCATCGTCTCCACCCCGCTCGTCCTGGCCAGGCCCGAGCCGATGGCGCGGGCGCTGGGCTGGCCGGACACGCCGATCGGCTGGTCCGACGTCCTCGCCCTGGCCAAGGACCCCCAGGGCTGGGCGGCCAAGGGGCACCCCGAGTGGGGGCGCTTCACCCTGGGCAAGACCAACCCGACCGTGTCCACCTCGGGACTCGCCGCCACCGTCGGCACCCTGGTCGCGGCCACCGGCACCTCGTCGGACCTCACCCCGGCCGCGCTGCAACGGCCCGAGGTGCAGCAGTACCTCAAGGACGTGGAGACCGCCGTCATCCATTACGGCGACACCACCCTGACCTACCTGACCAACCTGCAGCACGCCGACGACGCCGGCGCCGCCCTCGGGTACGTGTCGGCGGTCGCGGTGGAGGAGAAGAGCGTCCTGGACTACAACGCGGGCAACCCGAGCGGGAACCCGGCAACCCTGGGCGACCACGCGCCGCCGACCGTGCCGCTGGTCGCGGTGTACCCCAAGGAGGGCACGCTCTACAGCGACAGCCCGTTCGTCATCCTGGACGCCTCCTGGTCCACCGCGGCCAAGCGGGCCGGTGCGCAGGACTTCCTGGACTTCCTGCTGCTGCCCGAGCAGCAGAAGGCGTTCACCGACGCCGGCTTCCGCACCGCCGACCACCGGCCCGGCGAGCCCATCACCAGCAGCCCGGCGCTCATCGCCGACGGGGTGACGGTGGCCCTCAACCCACCAGGGCCGACCGTGCTGGCCGACGTGCGGTCGCTCTGGACGCAGGTCCGCAAGCCCGCCCGGGTGCTGGTGGTGATGGACGTCTCCGGGTCGATGGCCAGCGAGTCCGGGTACGGCAGCGACTCCAAGCTGGACCTGGCCAAGAAGGCCGCCACCTCGGCCCTGGGCCAGCTCACCGACACCGACCAGATGGGCCTGTGGGCCTTCACCACCGACCTGCCCACCCCGGACACGATCACCACCGAGCTGGTCGACGTCGGCCCGCTGGCGCAGACCCGGCAGCCGATCGTCGATGGCATCGCCGGGCTGACCCCGCTCAACGGCACCCCGCTGTACGCGGCGACCCGCAACGCCGCGGACGCGATGAACGCGCAGCGGGACCCCGGCTCCATCAACGCAGTGGTGGTGCTGACCGACGGGCGCAACGAGTACACCGACAACGATCTCGACGGCCTGCTGCGCGAGCTGGGGGCCAGCGCCCAGGAGAACGGCGTGCGGGTCTTCACCATCGCCTACGGCCCCGACGCCGATCTGGCCACCCTGCAGCAGATCTCCGAGGCCTCGCGGGCGGCCGCCTACGACGCGCGGAACCCGACCAGCATCGACAAGGTGTTCTCCGACGTGCTCTCCAACTTCTGACGGCGACCTTCCGATGACGACCACCTCCTGACGACGACCTCCTGACGACCAACTTTCTGACGACGACCTTCTGACGACGACCTTCTGACGACCGGAGCGGGTGAGGAACGCATGGCCGGCTTCGGTGCCCGCGCGCTGCGGGCCCTGCGCGACCCCGGGAGCCGGGTCGTCGCCGGCATCGGCGCGGGCTCGGCCTGGGCCGTCGGGCTGCCGGTCGGGGCGGCCGGGCTGGTCGGGGTCGGCATGCTGGGCGTCGCCGCGGCGGTCGGCGGGGCCGTGCGCCGGGACGGCACCGACCCCGAACCGGCGCCGCTGCGCCCCGGCACCGTGCAGGCCGACATGCTGCAGACCCTGCAGGGCTACCGGGCCGACCTGAGCCGGCTGACCGCCGCACCGCAGGCGCCGGCCGTCGGAGCGACCGCCCGCGAGGCCGCCGACGCGGCCGCCGAGGCCGAACGCGTCGCCCGGTCGGTGGCCCTGGCCGTCGACGCGGTGGACGACGCCCTCGTCCGGGCCCGCGGCGTGGCGCAGCAACTGCCCGGATCGGCCGACGTGCAGGCCACCGTGCAGCGGATCGGGGAACGCCGCGGGCAGTTGCTGACCAAGCTGCACGACGCGGTCGGCGAGGTCGGCGAGCTGTACGCCCGGCTGCTCGAGCTGTCCACCACCGCCGGCCTGCTCGGCGTGGACACCGATGCCGGGAGCCGGGCCGCCGACGTCAACGACTCCCTGGACGCGATCCGGGTGGTCTTCGCCGAGTTGGAGACGGACGCGTCGCGCACCCGCGCGATGCTGTAGCGCCCCGCCCCGCCCCGCCGCATCGCACCCCGCCCCGCCCCGCCGCATCGCACCCCGCCCCGCCGTGCCCGGCCTCCGGCCAGGTGGACGCCGGCGCGGATGAATCCGTCGACTTCCGCCCCATGGGTCACATATGGGACGACTTCGTCCGCGCCGGCGCTGTTGATCCGCGCGGGCCGGGTCCGGCGGCGGCGGAGTGGGTGCGCGCGGCACCGGAGGAGTCACCGGAACTCGGTAGGGTGGATACCTCAGCCCACCGACCACCCGGGAGACACGTGCGCCCGTTCGACCCGCCATGCCCTCGTGGCGAGCCGACGCCCTCCGGGGCGGCCCGATGACGAGCCCCAGCGGTCTGTTCGCGCTCGCCCCCTGGCAGCTGCTGCTCTACCTGGTCATCGCCGTGCTCGCGCCCGTGCTGTGCCACCGGCTGGGCCGGGGCGCCCTGATCGTGCTGGCCGTGCTGCCCGCCGCCACCACTGTCTGGGCCGCGGCGATGCTGCCGTCGGTGCTGAACGGCGGGGCGCTGACCTCCAGCACGGTGTGGGTGCCCGACCTCGAGCTGGCGATCGACCTGCGGATGGACGCGCTGGCCATGGCGCTGACGCTGATCATCGCGTTCATCGGCATGCTGGTGCTGCTCTACTCGGCCCGCTACTTCCCGCCCGACGACGACGGTCTGAGCAAGTACAGCGGCTCCCTGGTCGCGTTCGCGGGCGCCATGCTGGGGCTGGTCTGGGCCGACAACCTGATCCTGCTGGTGATCTTCTGGGAGCTCACCGGCATCCTGTCCTACCTGCTCATCGCGCATCGGGCTGGCAAGAAGTCGTCCCGGATGGCCGCCTCCCAGGCGCTGATGGTGACCACCGGCGGCGGCCTGGTCATGCTGGTCGGCGCGGTCATGCTGGGCACCCTGGCCGGCACGTTCACCATCTCGCAGATCCTGGCCGACCCGCCGCAGGGGTCGCTGATCACCACGTCCGTGGTGCTGCTGATCGTCGGCGGGATCAGCAAGTCGGCCATCGTGCCGTTCCAGTTCTGGCTGCCCGGGGCGATGGCCGCGCCCACTCCGGCCAGCGCGTACCTGCACGCGGCGACGATGGTCAAGGCCGGCATCTACCTGTTCCTGCGGCTCGGTCCGGCGTTCGCCGTGCTGGGCATCTGGCAGCCGCTGCTGATCGTGCTCGGCGGCGCCACGATGCTTTTCGGCGCGGTGATCGCGCTGCGGCAACGGGACCTCAAGCTGCTGCTGGCCTACGGCACCGTCTCCCAGCTGGGCCTGATGACCCTGCTGATCGGCTCGGGCAACCCGGACGCGCTGCTGGGCGGCCTGGCCATGCTGATCGCCCACGCCACCTTCAAGGCGCCGCTGTTCTTCAGCGTCGGCATCATCGACACCTCCACCGGGACGCGGGACCTGACCCGGCTGTCCGGACTGGGCCGGTCGATGCCGCTGCTGGCCGGGCTGGCCACGCTGGCCGCGATCAGCATGGCCGGCATCCCGCCGATGCTCGGCTTCGCCGCCAAGGAGGCCGGCTACGCGGGCCTGCTCGACGGCGGCCCCTGGGGGCTCGTCGCCCTGGTGGCGATGGCCGTCGGGTCGGCGTTCACCGTCGCCTACAGCGCCCGGTTCATCTGGGGGGCGTTCGCCGCCAAGCCGGGGGTGGCGGCCACGGAACCGGCGCCGGCCAGCCCCTTCATGCTCGGCCCGACGGCGGTCATGGTGGCCATCGGCCTGGTGCTGGGCCTGGCCCCGGGCCTGCTCGAACCGCTGGTGCAGTCGTATGCGCAGACCGCCGGGCCGACGCACGAGGACGCGCTGGCCCTGTGGCACGGCTGGTCGCTGCCGCTGGCCCTGTCGGCCGCCGGCTGGCTGGTCGGCGCGGGCCTGTTCGCCGGGCAACGGGCCTGGGAACGCCGGCGCGAGCGGATCGCCCGGCCCGGGGTCGAGCCCGGCGTCGCCTACCGGGTGGCCATCAAGGGCGTCGACAGCATCGCCGACGGCGTCACCACCGCGACCCAGCGCGGGTCGCTGCCGGTCTCCCTGGGCGCCATCCTGATGGTGCTGGTGCTGTTCCCGGGCACGATGCTGCTGACCTCGGGGGTCGGGCCGGCCGACGTCGAGGTGCTGGGCCAGCCGGGCACCCTGGTGATCTGCGTGGTCATCCTGGCGGTGGCCGCGGCGACCCTGCGGGCCCGCAAGGCGCTGCCGGCGGTGCTGATGGTCGGTGGCGTCGGTTACGCGGTGGCCGTGCTGTTCATCCTGCGCGGCGCCCCGGATTTGGCCCTGACCCAGATCCTGGTCGAGACGATCACCCTCGTCGCCGCGCTGCTCGTGCTCACCCGGCTGCCGGACGACGTGCTCTTCGCCAAGCACCGGGGCAACGGCTTCCGGGCCGTCATCGCGGTCGCCGCCGGGGCGTTGATGACGATGCTGGCCCTGATCATCCCCGGGACCCGGGTGGCCGAACCGGTCTCGGCCGGGTTGGCCGGACCGGCGGTGGAGTTCGGCGGCGGCTACAACATCGTCAACGTGATCCTGGTCGACGTCCGGGCCTGGGACACCTACGGCGAGCTGACCGTGCTGATCGCCGCGGCGACCGGCGTCGCGTCGATGATCTTCCTGGTCCGCCGGACCGGCCGGGCCCCGCGCCGGCCGGCCCCCGAGGTGCGGGCCGGCCGGCCACACGAGCCGTCGCCGTGGCTGGCCACCAACTGGATGCCCCGGCGCTCCCTGCTGCTCGAGGTCGTCACCCGGATGATCTTCCACGTCATCGTGGTCTTCTCGGTGTACGTGCTGTTCGTCGGGCACGACGAGCCGGGCGGCGGGTTCGCCGCCGGGCTCATCGTCGGGCTGGCGCTGGCCCTGCGGTACATCGCCGGCGGGGCCTACGAGCTCGGTGAGGCCGCGCCGTGGGACCCGGGGATCCTGATGGGCATCGGCCTGTTCATCGCCTCCGCGACCGCCGTCTACGGCGTGGTGGCCGGGGGTGCGGCGCTGGAGTCGACCATCCTCAAGGCGACCGTTCCGGTGCTCGGCGACCTGAAGTTCGTCACCTCGTCGATCTTCGACATCGGGGTGTACTTCATCGTCATCGGTCTGGTGCTGGACGTGTTGCGGGCGATGGGCGCCGAACTCGACCGCCAGGGGCTGCTCGAGCGCGGCGAGGCGCCGGTCGGCGCCCGGGACCGGGAGGGGGCCCGGTGACGACCAATCTCGCGCTGGCGCTGACCATCGGCGGCCTGTTCGCCGCCGGCGTCTACCTGATGCTGTCCCGCAACCTGATCCGGGTCATCCTGGGCTTCCTGCTCGCCGGGCACGCGGTCAACCTGCTCCTGCTCACCAGCGGCAAGGGCGGGGTGCCGCCGATCGTGGGCGAGGCGCAGAACGGTGAGCAGGTGGCCGACCCGCTGCCGCAGGCCCTGATCCTGACCGCCATCGTCATCAGCCTGGCCGTCTCGACGTTCCTGTTCGCGATGGCCTACCGCAACTACCGCAACACCAGGGACCCGGAGATCGAGGACGAGCTGGAACCGGACGAATTCGCCGACGCCGAGGCCGGGGCGGGTGAGGAGTGATGAACTGGACCTGGCTGCTGCCGATGTCGATCATCCTGCCCATCTCCGGCGCCGCGCTCACGCTGGTCGCCAGCCGCCGCCCCCGGGTGCAGCGCACCATCTCGGTCACCGTGGTGTCGATCCAGCTGCTGGTCGAGCTGGTGATGATCACCCAGGTCACCCAGAACGGGCCGATGGTGATGCACATCGGCGGCTGGACGGCCCCACTGGGCATCACGCTGGTCGCCGACGAGCTGGCCGCGTTCATGCTCGTGGTGTCCACCGTGGTGTCGCTGGCCGTGCTCGTCTACGGCATCTCGCAGGGCATGGCCGACCGGGAGGTCGGCCCCGAGGTGCCGATCTCGATCTTCCACCCGACGTTCCTGATCCTGATCACGGGCGTGTCCAACGCCTTCGTCGCCGGCGACCTGTTCAACCTGTTCGTCAGTTTCGAGATCCTGCTGACCGCCAGCTTCGTGCTGCTCACCACCGGCGGGACGCGGGAACGGTTGCGTGCCGGCGCCCCGTACATCGTGGTCTCGCTGCTGTCCTCGCTGATCTTCCTGTCCGGGATCGCCATGGTCTACGCGGCCACCGGCACGGTGAACCTGGCCGACCTGTCGACCAAGATCCCGGCGTTGCCGGCCGGGATCGTGGCGACCCTGCAGGCGCTGCTGCTCGTGGCGTTCGGGATCAAGGCCGCCGTCTTCCCGATGTCGGCCTGGCTGCCCGACTCCTATCCCAGCGCGCCGGCGCCGGTCACCGCCGTGTTCGCCGGCCTGCTCACCAAGGTCGGCATCTACGCGATCATCCGGGTGCAGACGCTGCTGTTCCCGACCGGCTCGTTCGCCACCCTGCTGATGATCGCCGCGCTGGCCACCATGATCGTCGGGATCCTGGGCGCCATCTCGCAGTCCGGCATCAAACGGATGCTCTCGTTCACCCTGGTCTCGCACATCGGCTACATGCTCTTCGGCGTGGCCCTGGGCTCGGAGACCGGGCTGTCCGCGGCCATCTACTACGTGGCGCACCACATCCTCGTGCAGACCGCGCTGTTCCTGGCCGTCGGGCTGGTGGAGCGGGTCGCCGGCACCACGGTGCTGGCCCGGCTGGGCGGGCTGGCCGGCGCGGCGCCGATGCTGGCGGTGCTGTTCTTCATCCCGGCCATGAACCTGGCCGGCGTGCCGCCGCTGTCGGGCTTCCTGGGCAAGGTGGGGCTGTTCGAGGCCGGCGTGCAGGACGGCCGGGTGCTCGCCTACGTCCTGGTCGCCGGCGGCGCCCTGACCAGCCTGCTCACCCTCTACGCGATCATCCGCGTCTGGGGCCGGGCGTTCTGGCGACCGGTCCCGGAGGCCGTGCCCATCGGCGGTGACCCGGTGGAGACCGAGTCCGGTCGCTCGCTGCTGCCCCGGCGCCGGGTGCACCGGGAGGCGCAGCGCCGGCTGGCCGCGCAGGAGACCGCCCGGCTGCCGGTCGGCATGGTCGGCGCGACCACCGCGATCGTGGCCGTCGGCCTGCTGCTGACGGTGGCCGCCGGCCCGATCTACGACGTCGCGGCCAGGGCCGGGGCCAGCCTGAGCGACCGCAGCGTGTACGTGAACGCCGTGCTCGGCGCCGGCGTGCCCGCCCCGCCGGGGGCCGTCTCGACCCCGACGCCGACGCCCGCCCCGTCACCCGGGACGGGGGCCGGCGGATGAGCCCGGGCAAGCTGCGCCGGCGGGCGGTGGAGATCCGGGGCGCCCGGATCCCGGGCAGCGGCGGGTGGGCGCCCTACCTGATGACCCTGGTGGCGCTCGTCCTGGTCTGGATGGCGCTGTGGGGGTCGGCGTCGCCGACGGTCATCCTGCTCGGCGTACTGGTCAGCGCGCTGATCCTGCTGCTGTTCCCGCTGCCGACCATGCACTTCCGGTTCGGCGTGCACCCCGGGCGGACGGCCGTGCTGATCGGCCGGTTCCTCTGGGACGTCGTGGTGGCCAGCGTGCACGTCGGGTGGCTGGCCGTCCGGCCCCGCCCGCCGCAGCCGCGGATCACCCAGGTGCGGCTGGCGTCGGACTCGGACTTCCTCGAGGCGCTCACCGCACTGGCGGTCTCGCTGGTGCCCGGCAGCCTGATCGTGGACGCCGATTCCGGCACCCGGACCCTGACCATCCACGTGCTGGACGCGGACAAGCAGTCCGACGACCAGTTCCGGGCCCAGGTGCTGGCCCAGGAGGATCGCATCCGGCGCGCCCTGGGCGACGAGGACCGCACGCCGACCCGTCAGGTCGAGCGGGCCGACCGCCCGTCCGGTCGGGGGGCGCGCCGATGACGATCACCGTGCTCGTCGCCGGGACCATGTTCGGCATCGGGGCCGTGCTCGCCGCGATCCGCCTGGTCAAGGGCCCCACCCAGATCGACCGGGCGGTCGCGCTCGACGTGCTGCTGGCCATCGTGGTCGGCGTCATCGTGCTGCTGGCCGCCGTGTCCGACAGCTCGATCACGCTGGTCATCGCGGTCGTCGTGTCGCTGCTCGGCTTCCTCGGCTCGGCCAGCCTGGCCCGGCTGCTTCCCCGGGATCGGCGGTGACCGGGCGATGAACGGACTTGCCGCCCCGACGACCGTGCTCGAGTGGATCGCCTCGGTGGCGATCGTGCTGGGCGCGCTGATGTCGCTGCTGGCCGGGATCGCGGTGCTCCGCTTCCCCGACACGATGAGCCGCATCCACGCGGCCACCAAGCCCCAGGTCCTGGGCATCATGCTGCTGATGCTCGGGGTCGGACTGGTGCTGCAGTCGCTCGCCGTGGTCGGCGTGCTGGTGCTGATCGTGATCCTGCAGTTCGTCACCGCGCCGGTCTCCGCCCACCTGACGGTGCGGTCGGTCTACCGCAGCACCGTCGAGGGGGGCGCCCCCGGCGGGCCGGCCACCGGGGCCACCGGGATCCCGGATCGCGCGGCGGCGTCCGGGCCCGCCGCCCCGGGCCCGGACGCGGATCCCGATGACCGGCGAGCCGGGTCGGAGCCGGAAAACAACGCCGGGAAAGCGGGACCGCCGGGGTAGCGTCCGAGCTTGTGTCCGACTCCGTGAGCAGCCAGCCCGTTCCCGATTCCGGCCCCGACCAGGCGCATCGTCACCCCGGTGGCGACCGTGCCCACGACCCCGCGGGCGGCCCCGCGCCCGCGCCGCGGACGGCGATCGACGAGCTGTCCGACGCCTACGTCCGGGAGTACGCCGTCCGGCGGCCGGTCATGGCGACCTACATCGGCCTGCCGGTGGCGCAGGACCGGCTGGACGACTACTCCCCGGACGGCCGGGCGGCGCTGGACGACCTGGTCACCGGGACCGCCCGACGGCTCGCCGAGCTGCCGTCGACCGGGCCCGCGGACGACATCTCGCGCGCGGTGCTCGCCGAACGCCTCGCCGCCGACGCCGACCGTTACCGCTCCGGCTGGACCCACGCCGACCTGAACGTGCTCGCCTCGCCGGTGCAGGAGGTGCGCGAGGTGTTCGACCTGATGCCGGCGGGCACCGTCGACGAGGTCGACACGATCGCCCGCCGGCTGGCCGCCGTCCCGGCCGCCCTGCAGGGCTACCGCCGGGGCCTGCTCGCCGCCGCCGCCGACGGCCGGGTCGCCGCCGTCCGGCAGGTCGACCGGTGCGCGGAGCAGTGCCTGGCCTACGCGGGTGGGGTGGGCGACGACGGCTTCTTCACCGGCTTCGTCGACGGCGTCGCCCGCCGTGTGCCCGACCTGCCGGACGCGCTGACCGCCGACCTGACCACCGCGGCGACGGCGGCCGACGCCGCGTACGGCGAGCTGGCCGACTTCCTCCGGTCCGACCTGCGGCCGCGGGCCCCGGAGCAGGACGCCGTCGGCCGCGAGCGCTACGAGCTGGCCTCCCGCGACTTCCTCGGGGCGGTGATCGACCTGGAGGAGACGTACCGGTGGGGGTGGGCGGAGTTCCTGGCCGTCGAGACCGAGCTGCGCGCGGTCGCCGACCGGATCGCGCCGGGCGAGGGGCCGGCCGGCGCGGCCGCCGTGCTGGACCGGAACCCGGCCTACCAGCTCGCCGGGGTCGACGCGTTGCAGGCCTGGATGCAGGGTCTGTCCGACCGGGCGGTCGCCGAACTCGGCCGCACGCACTTCGACATCCCGGAGCCGATCCGCCGGCTGGAGTGCCTCATCGCCCCGCCCGGCGGCATGGTCGGCGCCTACTACACCGGCCCCAGCGACGACCTGAGCCGGCCGGGGCGGATGTGGTGGGGGCTGGAACCGGGCCGCGAGGTGTTCACCACATGGCGCGAGACCAGCACCGTCTACCACGAGGGCGTGCCCGGGCATCATCTGCAGATCGCCACCTCGGTGTACCGGCGGGACACGCTCAACGACTTCCGGCGGCTGATGGCCGACTACTCCGCGCACGCCGAGGGGTGGGCGCTCTACGCCGAGCGGCTCGTGCGGGAGCTGGGATATCTGGCCGACGACGGGCAGCTGCTCGGCCTGCTGGACTCCCAACTGTTCCGCAGCGCCCGGGTCGTGCTG